>JAQWHO010000058.1 GCA_029249355.1 Thalassotalea sp. | reverse complement strand
TCCTGAAATAAGCATTGGCTTTACCATTAATAAATCAGAACCAATGGCTTGGGCGGTGTCTAAAAATGGTGATGATTCTATTATTGCCAGTTTGATTGAGTTCTTTGGCGAAGTTCACCATGACGGCACACTCTTAGCTTTAGATGATAAATATTATGGTCATGTTGAAGAGTTTAATTATGTTGATACGCGAACTTTTATACAGGCGGTAGAAACAAAATTACCTAAATACCGTTCTATTTTCGAAAAATATAGTCAAGAAGTTGATTGGCGTTTATTAGCAGCAATTAGTTATCAAGAATCTCACTGGGAGCCTCATGCCCGTTCACATACCGGTGTTAGAGGTATGATGATGTTAACGTTGCCAACGGCTAAACAAATGGGGATAAAAAGTCGTTTAGACGCTGAGCAAAGCATTAGAGGCGGGGCTAAATATTTTAAACAAATGTTTGAGCGTATGCCTGATAGGGTGCCACATCCAGATCGACTTTGGTTTGCTTTAGCTTCTTATAATGTTGGTTTAGGACATTTAAATGATGCGCGTAAGATTACCAAGCAACAAGGTGGTGATCCAGATCGTTGGGTTGAAGTAAAAGATAGACTGCCGTTATTAAAACAAAAAAAATATTATAAAAAAACAAAGTATGGTTACGCTCGAGGCGATGAACCTATTAATTATGTTGATAATATTCGTCGTTATTACGACACATTAACATGGATGGACAACAAACAGCAGGAAGAGCAAAAGCAACTTGAAGAGCTTAGATTACAGGAAATTGAAAAATCGCTTTTAGAAAAAGCTTTGCAAAACAGTGAAAGTGAAGTGGCGACGAGTACAGATTAATTAATTGAAACTTTTCTTGTCATAAATTGGTCATATATATATCGGATACTTATTAAGCTTATTTATTTAAGTTAATTTATATAGATGAAGCGTTAAGAATAAGTCATTCAATAAGTATTTAATTAAAACAATATATAGGCAGGTAGATATGCGAAAAAAATCACATTCAATTCAAAGAAAGCGTTTAATCAATCAACAAAAACACAAAGTTAGTGCTCGAAGACACGTTCAATTTATTCAAGAAAACCAATCAATCAATGCTTAATAAAATCACTAGGTAACAAACTAGTGATTTAACTTCTTTATTTACCCATCGTTTTATCAACATTCCCAGACTAAGCTTTATCTATATTTGTTAAATACAAACAATTTTTTAACGGCATTTCTTCTGGATAATCCTTTTCAATAAATCCGAGTTTTTTATATAAAGCTATGGCGGTCGTATTATTTGCATAAACAAATAAAGATAACGCAGGTAATTTGAGTGTTTTCTTTGCCATTATTGATAATTCTTGTATTAAGCTTTTTGCTACACCTTGACCACGGAAACTAGGATTAACAATTAAGCGTCCTAAATGGCAATGAGCTAAGCGCTCATAAAATTGCCCGAAGGCGATTAATTCATTGTTCTTATTAACTAAAGCATAAGAGTCTAACTCTTGGAGTTTAATATCTTCTAAAAATGTTTTAGAGCTATGAGGAAAGCGAAAGTTAGGTCCTGCCCATTGTTCAAGCTCTTTTTTATTGACACACCAAGTCCTCAAAGATTCAAGATGTAGAAGTGTGCATGTCACTAGTTTAAATTCTTCTATTTTCATTTGATTTTGATTGTTTCGACTACATTCATGAAAATTTAAAATAGCATATTTTGAATCTATGAATAATCATGAATATTTAATATTGTTAGATTTTGTTAACAAACATGTTAAAAATTTGTATTGAATCGAAAGTTATGAATACTATATAGCTTCTCAAGAGTTTTTATTAAATATTATTGAAAAGTATGAATGAAGATACTTTTATATCCGTAACAAAAATAAAGGAAATAGGATGTTAAATAAATGGTTTAAGCCATCAAAAATGGCAATCGCCGCCTCGATCTGTTTTACCGCATTATCTTCAAGTGCATTTGCTGAACAAATAAAAAAAGTTACCTCAGTAGAAGGAATTAGTGAATATCGACTAGATAATGGTCTTCAAGTATTACTATTTCCAGATAACACTAAAGAAACTGTTACGGTAAATGTAACTTATCATGTTGGCTCTAAGCATGAGAACTACGGTGAAACTGGCATGGCTCATTTACTTGAGCATTTAGTGTTTAAAGGAACGCCCAAACATAAAGATATTCCAGCAGAACTTAGTTCACATGGAGCACGCCCAAATGGCACCACTTGGACCGATCGCACTAACTATTTTGAGACTTTTGCCGCCACAGAAGAAAATATCGACTGGGCTTTAAGTATGGAATCAGATCGTATGGTCAATTCGTTTATTGCTAAAAAAGATCTTGATAGTGAAATGACTGTTGTTCGAAATGAATTTGAACGTGGTGAAAATAATCCGTTTCGTATTACTTTACAGCGCATGCTAGGTGCCGCGTATGAGTGGCATAATTATGGTAAATCAACTATTGGTTCTCGTTCTGATTTAGAAAATGTACCGATTGATCGTTTACAAGCTTTTTACCGAAAGTATTATCAGCCAGATAATGCAACATTAACGGTAGCTGGTAAATTTGACGCTGATGTTTTGTTAAAAAAGATTAATGCAACTTTCGGACAAATAGCCAAACCTACACGAGTTATACAGCCATTGTATACTCAAGAAGCAGCGCAAGATGGAGAGCGTTCTGTAACGGTTCGTCGTGTCGGTGATGCACAAATGATCGGTGCTATTTACCATGTTCCTGCAGGCTCTCATCCTGATTTTTCTGCTATAGATGTGCTTAATGAAGTGCTATCAGCAGATGGGGCTGGTCGTTTACATAAAGCACTTGTTGAGAAAAAGCTAGCAAGCAATTCATTTGGTTTTAATTTTCAATGGCAAGAACCAGGCGTTGCTATTTTTATGGCTGAAGTTGATAAAGCCAGTGATTTATCTAAAACTGAAGAGGCGTTAATTTCAACACTAGAAAATATTTCTTCAAATCCAATTACAGCTGACGAAGTAGAAAAAGCTAAACGTACTCTGCTTAAAAATCAAAAACTAGCATTTAATTCTTCAGAGCGTATTGCTAAGGAATTAAGTGAATGGTTAGGTATGGGAGATTGGCGTTTAATATTTTTAAATCGTGATCGTATTGAGCAAGTGACTGCTGATGAAGTTAACCGAGTAGCTAAAAGTTATATCACCCGCAACAACCGTACTTTAGGGAAATATATTCCTGCTGAAAAAGCAGAGCGTGTGGAAATTCCACAAGTAGAAAGTGTTGAAGCTATGGTGAAAGACTATAAAGGTCGTGAAGCTGTCGCTCAAGGTGAAGAATTTGACCCGTCTCATGACAATATTGATTCTCGTACAGCCGTGAGTAAATTAGATACGGGCGTTAAAGTTTCATTATTACCTAAAAAAACACGCGGTGAATCTGTTGTAGTACGTATTAATTTGCAAATGGGTGATTTACTTTCATTACAAGGCTTAACTGCTGTAGGTGATGCCGCAGGTGCAATGTTAATGCGTGGCAGTAAGAAGTATTCTCGTGAGCAACTTAAAGAGGCTTTCGATAAATTAGAAGCGCAAGTGAGTATTGGTGGCAGTAATACATACGCTTACGTAACAGTAAATACAAACCGTGCAAACCTTAACGAAACCTTAAAACTTATTGGTGAAGTTTTACAGAACCCTGAGTTCAGTGAAAAAGAATTTGATTTGTATAAGAGTGAATCGAAAGTCATGATTGAGCAACAATTACAAGATCCTCAAGCAATTGCGTTTCGAGAATATAGCCGTCATCAAAGTCCATTTCCAAAAGGGCATCCAAACTACGTCACCACATTTGAAGAAGCCTTAGTTGAATTAGCAGCCGTTTCTTTAGCTGAAGTAAAACAATTCCATAAAGATTTTTATGGCACTTCAAGCATGCAAATATCTGTTGTTGGTGATTTTGAAGAAGCAGAAACAACAAAAGCTTTAGATGAAATAACGGCGAATTGGCAAAGCAGTAAGCTTTATTCGCGAATTAATTCACCTTATAAAAAGTTATCTAATGAGGCGATGACATTTAATACGCCGGATAAAGAAAATGCGACATTTGTGGCCTCTTTGAGTATTCCTATTGGTCAAAACCATCCTGATGCACCAGCACTTTATATGGGGAATTATATGCTTGGTGGTGGTTTCTTAAACAGCCGTTTAGCGACACGTTTACGTCAAAAAGATGGTTTAAGTTATGGGGCGGGTTCATTTCTAAATCTTAGTGATTTTGAAGAACGTTCATCGATGGGAGCTTATGCCATTTGTGCACCACAAAACTTAGCAAAAGTTGAAGTTGGCTTCAAAGAAGAAATAGTCAGAATGTTAAAAGATGGTTTTACGGCTGAAGAAGTTACTTCTGCTAAATCTGGCTTATTACAAGGGCGTAAAGTTAGTCGCTCTCAAGACAGAGAACTTGCCGGTAAATTAAACTCAAACTTACGTTTAGACCGCACTATGCAATTTAGCAAAAAGTATGAAGCTCAAGTTGCAAAATTAACTGCTGATGATATTAACAAAGTAATGCGTAAATATTTATCTGTTGAAGATTTTGCCATCATAAAAGCGGGCGACATGAGTAAAATTGAAAAATAGTTATTGTTAGATGCTATCAGTTACATTAGTTAAACTCAAATAGGAAAACGTTTGTTTTCCTTTTTTTATTGCTGTTTTGCTAGCTTCTTTTTTTCCTTTTTCTCTTTACGACGGCGTTTAAAAAAAGCAGATAACATAGTGCTACATTGTTCTGCCAAAACACCCGATGTGACAGGTATTTGATGATTGAGTTTATCAGTATTCGTAATATTAAAAACACTACCAGCGCTGCCTGTTTTTAAATCTTCGGCACCGAAAACAATACGTTTTACACGACTATGAACCAATAAACCCGCGCACATAGGACAAGGCTCAAGGGTGACATATAAGGTGCAATCGAGCAGGCGGTAATTACTTAGTTTTTCGCCTGCTTGGCGAATAGCGATCATTTCAGCATGTGCAGAAGGGTCGTTAAGCATAATAGATTGATTAAAGCCTTCACCAATG
>JAQWHO010000057.1 GCA_029249355.1 Thalassotalea sp. | reverse complement strand
ATTTAAATAGCTGAGCAACTTAGATTTCTTATTCAAAAATTTTACCGCGAATGTTAATGCCATTAACACACCTACTACCCGTAATAAACTATATATAGACATGCCAACCAATTGAATTAACTCAGGTATTTCACTCGGGGTTAACTTGCTCCAATAAACGCTATAAAAATAAATTAAAAAACAATAACCAATCATCATCGAGATAACTAGGGGTTTAAATGCACTTTCCAGTCTTTGCCAAAAAGTGGTTTGCCAACCAATAAGGTAGCCGTAAATTATAAAAGTGAAACCTAATGGGTACCTAGTGGTTTCACTATCCCAGAAAACCTGAATCGCGAGTATAGGAAGTGTGGCTAAAATAATGGCAATAACACCGTGTCGCTTAAACAGCCCATTAACTATCCATTTCATCCAAGGACTATTGAGCAGTGGTAAAAGAATCACCATCAATAGTGTAAATTGCCATAATGAACGTATAAACCATAAGTGATTAACATCAATGTGTGGCCAAATTCCTGAAGGGTATTTAATAAATACGTCAGCACTGTCGATAAAAAAGGCATATAAAAACTGCCAGTAATTCATATTGAGATCACCTTTTTGGCTCATCTCGATATAAAGCTGGGGTGGAACTACCACTAAAATACCGAATAATAGCGGAAGTAATAAGCGATAAGTACGCATAGCGATAAAACGTTGCAGCGAAACTTTGGCTAAGATAAAACGAATTGAAATACCTGAGATTAACCAGAGCAAGGCCATTCGCCAAGGTTCAACAATTAGCATAATGTTTTCTAAAAATTGAGATTGATAATGACTTTTGGCATGCCATCCCCAGCTTTCAACGTAGAACATTCCTGTGTGATATAAAATGAGTACAGCAAAAGCTAAAACCCTTAACCAATCTAAATCGTAACGTCTTTCAGGCATTTGATTATTGTTGGGAATAAAAGTCGACATGATGCTTTTATAAATACTTCTCTGCTCCAGAGGCATGATTATTTTTCCATTCAATTTATGTAGTGTTATCATGATAAAATTCACTTTCTATAAAAGTGAAAAGTGCTTACTTAACAGTGATTAGGGATAAGCGGTGGCATATTGGGATGACTTACAATGATGATTTTTAGATAATAATAAAATGAGTAAATTACAACATTACCAAAACTATAAATTTCGTTATGAAATAGCATTCTTAATAGTTTACTTTTTTATTAATGCAACGTTATTGGCGACTTCTGTGATCATGGAAGGGCATCGAAATTATGATGAATTGCCATTTCAAATGTGGGAACCCTTTATTTGGGAATATGCCAGTGCGATAAGCACACTGATTCTATTTCCATGCATTGTCTGGTTATTAAAAAAATCTCCTTTTGAATGGCAAACAGTGCCAAGTTCGTTAACTAAATACTTCTTCGCATCTATTGTTTTTTCAGTAACCCATGTCGCCATTATGGTTGGCATTAAAGAGGTTGTGTATTGGTTCATGAATACAAGGTATGACTTTGGCGACTTCTGGTTTGAGATGTTTTATGAATATCGCAAAGATGTCTGGAGTTTCTTGATATTTATTTTCGCGATTAAATCATATGGCTTTATTCTTAGTCGACTGCAAGGAGAAGCGAGCCCCATTGCCGAAGGTGAAGAATCTTCATTACCTGTAAACATTGACCGTTTACTCATTAAAAAATTAGGTAAAGAATTCATTATTAAAGTAGAAGACGTGCAGTGGTTAGAGTCAGCAGGTAACTATGTGAATTTACATATCGATGATCGTATTTATCCATTACGTTTCACACTGGGTAAATTATCAGAAGAATTAGCTGCGAAAGGCTTTTGTCGAATACATCGTTCACATGCTGTGCGTTTGGATGCAATTGAATCCATTACTCCCTTAAGTAGTGGAGATAGCGAAGTAAAATTAATTACTGGAAAAATACTCAATTTATCGAGACGCTATAAAGAGAGTTTTAAAAGTCAGTTAAGCTAGGGCGTGTTGATCTTTCGCGATGATTTTTGCAACAGTTTGTTTGGTATTTATACAAAGCATTGTGATTGATATGTGGTTATTCCACATTAATGAGCAATAATGTAGTAGAAATGACAAACAAACATTGCCGGAAGGGTTCAATTTAAAGCCATTTCTTATTCGTTGTTCGCTATTTACATGGAACAACCATGCTACATAACTCATGTCTTGAATAAATGGCTTTTATTTTGAACAGAATTTAACCTCGAAAGATCAACATACCCTAGAGTGTTATTGGTTAAAAAGAAAATACATCTGATACTTTCGAACTATTCGCATTAATTTTTTAATCACTTATGATAGGCACTCAATAATAAAAAAAATTTGCTGATATGCTGCCCATTTCCTTATTAGTATTACTGACGTTTTTTTATCTCATTCTCCTGTTTGCTATTGCCTATATTGGCGATAAATACACAATATCGTCAAAAGTTAAACCGGTAGTTTATAGTTTAGGATTAGGGGTTTATTGTACGTCTTGGGCGTTTTATGGCGTTACAGGACAAACGGCTAAAACAGGCTGGTGGTTAACACCCACTTATACCGGCGCAATTTTGGTGTTTATTTTTGCTTGGCCATTAGTGCTGAAAGTGGCGAGAATTTGCCGTGATCAGTCACTCACCTCTTTAGCTGATTTCATTTCATCTCGATATGGTAAGTCTTCAAAACTAGCGGGACTGATAACCATTACCGCTTTTTTCGCTATTATCCCTTATATTGCACTACAATTACGGGCAATAACGAATAGTTTCAATGTAGTAACGAAAAACTCTCCGGCGTTAGACAATATTGATATCACGCTATTTTTTACTGTGACGTTAGCTGTTTTCGCTATTTTGTTTGGTACACGCAGAATTCGCCCCTCTGAGCATAATCCCGGCTTATTATTAGCCATTGCCTTTGAATCTATTATTAAATTATTCACTTTTTTAGCGATTGGTTTGTTTGTTTGTTATGTGATGTTTGATGGCATGGCTGATTTATTTGATCAGGCTGCTCAAAACCAAGCGGTGCAAAATATAAGTTCACCACCGAGTTACGTTTATATTACGCAGACATTATTAGGGGGTTTAATGATGTTTTGTTTACCGCGCCAATTTCACATGGCGTTTATTGAACAAGACAATGAAAATGAGTTGAACACGTCGCGCTGGTTATTTCCGTTATATATGATTGCTTTAAATATTTTTGCCTTGCCAATTGCTTATGCTGGTTTGATTTTATTTGATGGTTCTACAGTCGGCTCAGACAGTTTTATGCTGCAATTGCCGATGTTGGCAGATAACCATTTTATGACCATTATCTCTTATCTCGGTGGATTTTCAGCGGCAACTAGTATGGTGATTGTAGCGACTATCGTGCTAAGTATTATGGTTTCTAATGATTTAATTACCCCGAAACTGTTAGCAAATGAAAGTGGCCTGAATCAACAAGAACGCTTAAGCCCTAATAAATTACTCATTATACGCCGTATTACAATTGTCGTTATCTTGCTGGCGGCTTACGCCTATTATCGCGTGACTTCCAATACCCAATTATTAGCGGTGACAGGTTTAATGGCTATGTCATTAGTCGCACAGTTTTCTCCGGCATTATTACTGGGTTTAGTGTGGCGCAAAGCGAATATGAAGGCGGCATATCGCAGTATCGTTGTCGGTACGTCATTGTGGGCATACACTTTATTATTACCGTCATTAAATAAAACTTTTATCAATATTGATGGCTTAATCGAACAGGGATTTTTAGGTATTCCTTGGTTAAAACCAACGATGATGTTTGGTTTAGAGCTCGACTTTATTTCGCATGGCGTTCTGGTGAGCTTAGCGTCGAGCTTGGCCGTATTTGTGTACTATTCATTAGTCAGTGCGCCTGATATGAGTGAGCAATTACAAGCTATTCATTTTATCGACTCTGATAATCAACAAAAAAATAACCAGCAAAGAACGTCGCCGTTAACCATTCGAGATTTATATAATCTAGTTGTACGATTTTTTGGACAGACCTTTGTCGATAAATTACTAAGCCAACACTTTCAATCAGATAATATTAATTGGGAACATATCGCGCCGGTTACTTTTGAATTGGCTGTAGAACAAGAGCTTGCTGGTGTTATTGGCGGACCATCAGCAAAATTATTATTAGATTCAGCAAAGCGTCGTCGCCATGCTTTGCTAAACGATGTTGTTGATATTGTTGATGAAGCAAGCGAGTTATTAAGGTTTAATCGCTCATTATTGCAAGCGACCATCCAAAACGTTGAGCAAGGTATTTCTGTAGTGGATAAAGACCTTAAAGTGGTGGCATGGAATCGTCGATACATAGAAATGTTTGACTACCCTGAAGCGGAAATATTTGTCGGTCGTCCGGTAGAAGAAGTACTGAAATTTAATGCCAAACGCGGTTTTTTTCAAAAAGTGAATGGTGAACTTGAAATAGCAAAACGCATTGCTTATTTAGAAGAAGGCAAGTCATATCGATTTCAGCGTGTCCAAAAAAATGGCAAAGTCTATGAAATGTCAGGCAACCCTTTACCTGGCGGTGGCTTTGTCACGACATATTCAGATATTACGGAATTTGTGAATACTCAAAAAGCCTTAGAAGAAATTAATGCTCACTTAGAAACGCGTGTTGAAAAACGCACGCTCGACTTACAAAAAGTCAATCAACACCTACAAGAAGCCAAACAAGATGCCGAACAAGCAAATATCAATAAAACTAAATATTTTGCAGCCTTGAGTCATGACCTTTTACAACCTTTTAATGCCGCGAGTTTATTTTCATCTATTCTGGCTGAAAAAACGGAAGACAGTGCGTTGACGGTAAATTTAGATAAAAAAGAATTACGAGACCTTAGCCAAAATATTCACTATTCGTTAAGTAATGCTGAACAACTATTAAGCTCTATTTTAGAATTAACTAAGTTAGATGCAGGTGCAACTCAGCCGATTGTCGAAGACTTTCATTTGGATGATTTTATTCGCCCTATTTGTGATGAATTTAAACTTATTGCGGTAAACAAAGGTTTAGTATTTGAAGAAAACCTTTGTTCTTCTGGCACTCGTTCCGATAAAACCTTACTGCGAAGAGTGCTGCAAAATCTACTTTCTAACGCCTTGAGATATACCGAAAAAGGCAAAATTACTTTATCTATTGAAGAAACGTCCGGTTCATTGAAACTGACTATAGCTGATACCGGCATTGGTATTGAAGAAAAAGATAAAGTGCGAATATTTAATGACTTTGAACAAGTCGAAACACGCGTCACCCAAGATAATCATCAAGGTATTGGTTTAGGTTTGGGCTTAGCGATTACTTCGCGTATTTGTAAAATTTTAGGGATCCCTTTTGAGCTGTCGTCTGAAATTGGTAAGGGAAGTCAATTTACCCTTTATTTGCCCGTAATAAATATAAAAAACCGAGCAGTAGACCCACAGCCGCAAGCTAATATTGTGAGAAAAGATTTAATCGGGTTACATGTGTTAGTCATTGATAATGATGCGCCGGTATTATTAGCAATGAAAAAACGACTTACCGAATGGGGTTGCGTTGTATCAACGGCGAAAGAAGAGCAAGAAGCGTTGCTATTATGTCAAAATGAACAGCCAGATATTATTATTGCCGATTATCATTTAGATTATGGTAAAACGGGTGTTGAGGCTGTTTTATTTATCAACACCACACTGCAAGTCAATATTCCGGTAATTGTTAACTCTGCGGATCATTCTGAAGATATTCATGAACAAGTTGTCGCTAATGGCTTTATGTTTATTCATAAACCAGTTAAACCAGCAGCGTTAAAAAGAACGATTAAAAAGTTGGTTTCAAGTTAAAATCCAGCGTCGAGCTAAAAGTAATTTAAAGTATTATTGATAGCTTTGAATGTGGTTTTGCCATGATTGATTAAATTGTAAGTCTTCAATAATGGGCACAATATGTTGATAAATATCTTCGTATTTGTGCGGTACTAGAATTCTCCTGTCATATATATCATGCGGCTTTTTGGATAGATGGAATTTATTTTGCTATTGATTTTTCTTGATGATGTGGTCAAAGGTTGAGCGGCTGATCACCGCGGCATCGACTCGTTTATTTAACAGCATTGATAATAAATCGACTTCATGGGCAGTATTAACTCGTTTGATAATATTCTTTTCTATGTGTTCGCTAATACCGAAATAGTAAAAACCTCTGACACCGCCAAATATCTTTCCTTGTAATGACTGCGGTTTAATAAACTCGATTGATTGTGAAATTAAAGAGACTATTTCATCTCGGTCGCTAAAAACACGAGGTGTCCACAAGTATTTAGTTTCAGTCTTATCCGCGAACCAAACTGGATTTACCCCTAATAAAATACCATTTAATGTACCGTTGGCTAACATTCGTTCAACTCGTTTTCTAGGTACAGAAACCATTTCAAAATGATATTTAGCACTCATGCTATTTAGTCGTTTTGTAAAGTCGTAATACATTCCTTCTGATTTAGCAGCATTAATAACTAAAGGTGGCTTTACGTGATAGGTATAAATGGTCACTTCAGTTTTCTCTTCGGCGTGCAGAAAAGAGCAGTAAATGATAGAAATCGTTAAAAGTAGATTTTTCATACTAAGGTGAGCCAATATCCATGAATATTATATTCCATGTCTATAACTATATATGTTAATTAAAAAATAGGTTAATTAATCAATTGTCCTAATTTTTAAAGCCTACATTAAACTTGATGATCCAAACGGTGTTTGTTTAAGCTTTTGGAAGAGGGTACTAGCCTGAGTGCGATTGTTTACTTCAAACTTTTGTAATATTGCCGAGACGTGATTTTTAACAGTAGGCTCTTGAATATTCATTTCATAAGCAATTTGCTTATTCAATAAGCCGTCAGCAATCATTTGAAGTACACGGTATTGTGCGGGGGTTAGCTTGCTTAATTTTTGCGCGATTTCTTTTTCTTCTGAAGGCGTTTCGATTGACAAATTTATCCCTGGTGGTAACCAGGTTTCACCGTCTAAAACGAAATCAATTGCGTCTGAAATTTCATCGAGTGAAGCCGATTTTGGAATATATCCGCTAGCGCCTAAATCAATCGCTCTATTAATAATATTTGCTTCTTCTGTGGCGGAAACCATCACAACTTGAATGTCTGGATAGGCGTTTCGTATGGTTGCTAATCCGGTAAAACCATCATTACCAGGCATGTTTAAATCAAGAAAAATGAGTTCTATATCGGGATTGTCTTGAATAACTTTTATTATGCTGTCGAAAGACTCCGCTTCAATAATTTCACTAAGGGGCAAAGATTTTTTAGCGGCTTGGATGAGAGCGGCACGAAATAAAGGGTGGTCATCGGCAATTGCTAATTTCACAAAATCTATACTCATGTTTGACCTTAATTCAGTTATTTAAACACGAATGAATAGGGGGCGCTAGTTTAGCGCCCCCTATTTGAATGAGGCTTAAAACTATTGCTTAAAACCTGTACCCTAGTGTTAAGTGAATAGTGCGAGGGTCAGCAAAGTAGCCAATTAACGTGGTATCGCCGCCTAAGCCAGCCCCGTATGTGCCATCGCCATTATCCACTGCAAAGTTATAACCGCCGACCATCACTTCTTCGTTGGTTAAGTTTTTACCGTGTAAGCCGCCGTACCAGTTTCCTTCAGTACTTTCCCAGGTAATACTTGCGTTAACATTGCCATAGCCTTCTTGTATTAACATATCGCTGTCTTCGAATAGACGATAGTCGTCGCGGTAGTAATAACCACCACTAAAGACAAAGTAGCCCACTTCAGTATCTAAGGTGTAATTCGCAGAAAGATTCATGGTGTATTTAGGCGTATTTGATATGCCTAATAAAGGTGCTGCAAGGGATGCATCTTCTTCAATTTTTGAATCAATA
>JAQWHO010000056.1 GCA_029249355.1 Thalassotalea sp. | reverse complement strand
TACGAATGGCTGACCAATGCTATATTTGTACGCCATTGCTGAAATGGTTGGCATTTTAGCAATTAAACGATGAGCACTGCGCATACGTTGGTCTGGAGCGTTAATGTCTAAGTCACTATGATAAAATGAAGACATTGCACCAACTACACCACAAAGCATCGCCATTGGGTGAGCGTCAGGTAAGAAACCATGAAAGAAATGAGCAAGTTTTTCATGAACCATTGTATGGTTCGTAATAATTTTAGAAAACTCGTCATACTGTGATTTGCTTGGCGCTTCGCCATTAAGAAGAATGTAACAAACTTCTAAATAATCAGCTTGTTTCGCTAAGCTATCAATTGGGTAACCGCGATGTTGTAAAACACCTTTACCACCATCAATAAATGTAATTGCTGATTCACAAGAAGCCGTAGCTAAAAAGCCCGGATCGTATGTGAAATAGCCTGCACCACCTAATGTACGAATATCTATTACGTCATTGCCCGCTGTACCAGAAAGTATCGGTAACTCGGCAATTACTTTTCCATCAATACTCAGAGAGGCTTTTGAATCAGCCATATGTTTTACCCCTATCAATTTCGTTTTCTGAATAAACTTCAATTTTACAAAATGAAAAGTTAATCAGTTTTTATGAATATAAAACTGCGCAGTATTCTACTTCAAGATCCCCCCCTAAAGTCAAACCAATTATTATAAGATTAGACTAAAGTCATATGATTATTTGTTATCGGTCAAAAAATAGTCATAACCCCTTATAAATAACGGTAAATTTGTCGGTTAAGTAAATTGTAATTAAAAATCATCAGCTATATAATCTAGGTGATCTAATTTCAAATATTATAAATTTTAGGTAAGTTTGTATTCATTTTTATGTAAGTTTGTAAATATTGACTAAGATCGTTGGGGGGTTGCTCGAATTAATATCATTTATTAATTGGGTAACAATAAAAAAAAGTTGAAGGCTCTTTGAGCTCTTAGGCACAATCGTGAAAAAACAACGTCCTGTAAACCTAGACCTGACTACAATTAAAATGCATCCTGCTGCAAATGTTTCTATTTTGCACCGTATTTCTGGTGTGATTATGGTATTTGCCATTGGTATTTTATTGTGGACACTTTCTTTATCTTTATCATCTGCTGAAGGCTTTGCTCAAGTAAAATCATTACTTGATGGTTGGTTCTTCTCTTTGATTATCATCGGTATTATCTCAGCACTAATTTATCATGTTCTTGGCGGTATTCGTCACTTACTTATGGATTTAGGGCATTTCGAGGAGCTTGATTCTGGAAACACCAGTGCCAAGCTAGTTATCGCTCTATGGTTAGTTTTAACCGTCGTAGTAGGAGTTAACTTATGGTAAACAATGCAGCAACTGTAGGCCGTAGTGGCGTACATGACTTTATTCTAATTAGAACGAGTGCAATCATTCTTGCATTGTACACGTTTTATATTCTAGGTTTTTTTGTAACAACTACCGAAGTTACATATGACGTTTGGCAAGGCTTTTTCTCTGGGCTTTCTACCAAGGTTTTCACAATATTAGCGCTTTTTTCTTTATTAGTTCATGCATGGATTGGTATTTGGCAAGTATTGTCTGATTATATTAAACCTGCGTTTTTACGTGGTAGTTTACAATTTATTTTTGCCGTTATATTACTAGCATATTTAGTAATAGGCCTATTAACAGTGTGGGGTGTGTAAGTGAGCGTTCCAGTTCGTGAATTTGACGCCATAGTAATTGGCGCAGGTGGTGCAGGTATGCGCGCCGCATTAGCAATTTCAGAATCAGGCAAATCTTGTGCTTTGATTTCTAAAGTTTTCCCTACTCGTTCTCATACAGTATCTGCTCAAGGTGGTATTACCGTTGCTTTAGGTAATGCGCATGAAGATCACTGGGAACAACACATGTACGACACCGTTAAAGGTTCTGATTACATTGGTGATCAAGACGCTATCGAATACATGTGTAAAACCGGTCCAGAATCGATTATCGAATTAGAAAAAATGGGTTTACCATTTTCTCG
>JAQWHO010000055.1 GCA_029249355.1 Thalassotalea sp. | reverse complement strand
AGCAGATCAAGCGGGTGCTCAATTAGGCTCAAAGCAAGGTATGGTTCGGGCATTACAGAGGTTACAAAAAGAGTCACAACAACCTTCTCAAATGCCAGACGAGTTATTAGCTTTTGGTATTAATAGTGGCAAAGGGAATGGTATTCGAGAGTTATTCTCAAGCCATCCGCCGTTAGAAAAGCGTATTGCTGAATTGCAGAAAAGTTAACCTATAGTTATTTTTTGTTGTGCCTGATGTGTTGTGCTTCTTACTTAATAGTAAATACTAAACAGTAAAAATAAACACTCAACATCAGGCAAATAATCAGATGTTATTTTTGTTGTTCAATCCAATCTTTTGTTAACTCTTCTAATAATGCTAAAGGTAAACTGCCATTTTTTAGCATTTGATCATGAAATTTTCGCACGTTAAATTTATCACCTAATGTTTCTTCAGCTAAGGCACGCAGTTGCCTGATCTTAATTTCACCTATTTTGTAAGATAACGCTTGAGCTGGCCAGCTAATATAACGGTCAATTTGCGAGATAACATCTGCCATACTTAATGCGGTATTTTCAGCTAAAAAATCGATGGCTTTTTGACGTGACCAACCTTTGGCATGAATACCAGTATCAACAACTAAACGACAAGCACGCCAAGTCTCATACGTTAATCGGCCAAAATCACTGTAAGGGTCTTGATAAAACCCCATTTCTTTCCCTATGCGCTCAGAGTAAAGTCCCCAACCTTCACCATAGGCAGCGTGATATAAGGTTTTTCTAAATTCTGCCATATCAACTTCTTGAGCGATAGCACTTTGAAAATGATGCCCGGGCTCGGCTTCATGAAAGGTGAGTGCTTCAAGAGTATAGAGCGGTTCGCTTTGTAAGTTTTTAGTATTTAAAAAGTAAGTGCCTGACGTGGTACCACTGCCGTCAGATGCTACATAATATGCGCCGCCGTTTGGTGCTGATTTTATATCAAACGTTTGTTGCGGTAATTTTGAAAACCATTTCGGCAGTTGAGCCGCCATTTTGCGCGTGATGTAGCTGGCTTTCTCTAAAAGGTCGCGTTCTGTCGTCGTATAAAATTGTTCATCGGTTCGTAAAAATTCAATGAAAGATTTAAAATCACCTTTAAAACCAACATCTTTAATAATGGCCTGCATTTCGGTGCGAATACGTTTAACTTCATTTAGTCCTAATTGGTGAATATCATCAGCCGTCATATCGGTGGTGGTATAAAATTCAATTAGGTATTTATAGTAATCTTTACCGCCTGTTAATTCGCTAATACCGACTTCACTTCGACAACTTGCCATATATTCTTGCGTGAAGAATTCGTAAAATTTTTGGTATTCAGGAATGATAGTTTCTTTGATAAGTTCACTACCTGCTTTGATAAAATGCTGCTTATCTTTGATCGAAAAATTTGCGGGAATATTAGCAAAAGGAGTATAGAAAACACTTTGCTGCACATCATCAACAAGATGCTGACTAATGCCTTTATGATAATTTGTAAACGTTTCACAATAATGAACATGCCCTGCGGTGATCGCTTCCTTTAATGAAACGATATGTTCTTTGTTATAACGAGGAAAATCAGCCAAACTCACCAAATAATTTTGATAGTCTTGCTTGGTTAAAAATGACATGTTGGCAGGCGCGCCCGCAAAGTAACTATCAAAACCTGAGTAATAATTTAACGGGTATAAATGGTCAAGTTGTTGGTAACTTTTTGCTTCAGTTTGGCGTTCATATTTAAATAAACGGTAAGTGATTTGGTCATCTGCAGTTAAGTCATTGACATTAATTTTTGCTAATCGTTGTAACAATTCATGGTTATATTTTTCACGTCGATCTCGCCCTGTTTTCGACATGTCAGGTAATTTACCATTCATGCGAAAAGCATCAGGATCTTTACGGAAAAATATTTTTTCTTTATTGGCGGTTTGCCAGTGCTCATCAATTAATTGTTTAAATTGTTCACTGGTATTTTTATCGTCAGCTTGTACGGTCAAACCTAAGCTAAAAGCGAGGGGTAATAAGAGGCTAACCCATGCTTTTTTTGAATTTTTGCTCATTGTAATAAACCTTTGAGGGTAATGTTATTGTCTTTGATTATTTTTATTGTCCTCGCAATTATAAGGTAAATTATTAAAATAATCGCTGCGCTTTTACGGTTAGTTTCGTATGATGTTGTAACAAGCAGTTTTTATTTAAGAACAAACTCCTTTTAGGAAAAATTTATGATTAAGCTTTCGCGTGCTGGCTGGAATAACGTGATTATTTTTGCGGTGTTAGGCTTTATTTTATTGATCAATGCCACGCACGATAATGTCTTTTCTTCACCCGAAGACGCTGAGCAACAAACGTTACAAGAAACACCTATTTTAGGAAGCGGTGCTGTGGTGTTAACGTTAACGATTAATCAGCAAATAAAAATTGAACGAATAGGTAAAACTTGGCGAGCCATTCCTGCAAATATTTCAGGCCAAGCATTAGAACAAATGATGATGACTTGGCAGCAAGTTATTGGTAGTCCAATTGATGCACCGATAGATATTGACGAACAATTAGCGTTAATTGTGCGTGTTGAGTTGGCCGGAAAAGCCCAAGCATTATTGCTCAGTTTACACGCAACCGCGAATGAACTATTAATATTTAACCATCAAACGAAGCAATGGTCAGCGTTACCATTACAGATTTATTCTCAATTATTACCGATGCAAGTATTTGGCGATTAAGGACTTTAGAAATGAAATTATGTGCTGTTTTATCAATGGATTGTATAGAAGATTTTGAGGCATACGATCATTTATTCGAACCTCATTTATTAGCACTTGGCTGGCAAGTTGAAACTGTTTCATGGCGAGCAAATAACGTTGATTGGGATAAATATGACGCGGTAATTATTCGTACCCCTTGGGATTATCAAGAAGATGCTCCTGCATTTTTGCAGGTGCTTGAGCGTATTGAACAATCAACCGCACATTTAGAAAACAGCTTGGACATTGTTCGTTGGAATATCGATAAAGTGTATTTAAAAGCATTAGAAAAACTTGGCGTTAATTTAGTACCAACATTATGGAGAGATTCATTAAAAGGCTCTGTAAAAGCTAAGGGCAACATAAATGAAGATGATTTAAGTCAGTATTTCGAACATTTCTCACAAGAACAAATTGTCTTAAAACCACGTATTAGTGCCAATGCAGATAATACCTTTTGGTTAACAAAAGCTAATGCGATGCAATCGCTTGCGGAAATGAATAGTGCCTTTTCGGAGCGTGATTTTATGATCCAGCCTTTTATGGAACATATTTTATCTGAGGGTGAGTTTTCGTTATTTTACTTTAATGGCGAGTATAGCCACGCCATTTTAAAAACACCGAAAGATAATGACTTTAGAGTACAAGAAGAACACGGTGGCCGTTTAAGCACCATCGAGCCAGAAGCTTCTTTGATTGAACACGCCAATAAATGTATAAAAGCAATCAACCAGTTACATAAAACGCCGTTATATGCCCGAGTTGATTTTGTTCGTCATCTAGAAGGGTTTGCTTTGATGGAAGCTGAACTGATTGAGCCATCGCTTTATTTTAATATGGACGATCATTCGCCACTTAGGTTTGCAAAAGCATTTGTTAAACGTATGAATAAACTTGCTCTATAACAAACAAAAGAAGAATCAGATAAATGCCCGAATTGCCAGAAGTAGAAGTATGTCGTTTAGGCATAACTCCTCATATATTAAATCAAAAAGTCACTGACGTTGTTGTCCGTCATAAGCAATTACGTTGGCCAATTCCTGATGAAGTTCAAAGTTTGGTTGGTCATGATGTGCTATCTATAAAACGTCGCTCAAAGTATTTAATGCTTGAATTTTCTCATGGCACGTTATTAATACATTTAGGCATGTCGGGCACCATTCGAGTAATTGATGCGAGTACGCCAGTTGCTAAACATGACCATTTTGACTTGGCCTTTGCCAATAACAAAGCATTACGTTTGAATGACCCTCGCCGCTTTGGCGCAGTATTATGGTTAGCTGAGCATATTGATGAACAAGGAATTTTAGCTAAGTTAGGACCTGAACCTTTGAGTGATGATTTCTATCATGGTTATTTGTTTGAAAAAGCTAAAAATAGAAAAGTGCCTATTAAAACTTTTTTAATGTCTAACCCTGTGGTGGTTGGGGTTGGAAATATTTATGCCAATGAAGCTTTGTTTAAAGCGGGTATTTTGCCGACTTCCTTGGCGGGAAGTATCTCTGAAAAACGATTGGATACATTGACCGATATTATTAAACAAGTCCTTGCAGACGCGATAACTCAAGGAGGCACTACGTTAAAAGACTTTACGCAAGCGGATGGCCGCCCTGGCTATTTTGCGCAAAAATTACAGGTGTATGGTCGAGCAGGGCAAAAGTGTTTCACGTGTCAGGAAGTGCTAGAGGAAATTCGCCAATCGAATCGCAGCTCAGTTTTTTGTCCGAGCTGCCAAAGCGAATAAGTGTATAAATGATTAACTGTTAGGCGAAGAGTTGGATGTATCGTTTGACGGTTGTTCTTCTGTTACTTGATATTCATCGCTAACATCTACTTCTTTAGGATTATCTATCGCGCGAATATCGACTAATTGCTCTTGAGTTAATGGGTAAATAGTTTTTATACGGCAATTTATCTGTGGTGTTTCAATGGTTGAAATTGAATCCGATAGCGCATTTAACGATGCCGTGTTTAAACGGTTTAAAATAATAGCATTAGTCCAACGAATATCGGAACAAAAGCCACTTAACTCGATAAGAAATTTACGTTTATGCGAAGAAGACAGTATTAAAAATTCATCGGTTAAACTTGTCCAGCCTTGAAACCTAAAACGCGACACGCGCTTAACGGATTCAATATTATTATTGGTGAGATACTCTTTAAACGCGGTGTTTTTTGCTTGTGATGTCATGCCATTATTTGATGAGCAAGACGCTAATAAAATTAGAGTAGTAAGAATAACTAATATTGATTTCATAACAGTACCTTATTGATTTAAAGGTTCTTATGCCTTTTGAGCCAATGCCTTTTGGACAACCGGATGAACAAATTGGCTGACATCGCCATCATGTAAAGCGACTTCCTTAACCAATGTTGATGAGATAAAAGAATTTTCTTCCGAAGGTGTTAAAAACACGCTTTCTAAATCGGGTGATAAACGACGGTTCATATTCGCTAATTGAAATTCATATTCAAAATCAGAAACAGCTCTTAAACCGCGAATTAAAACATTCGCTTGGTGTGTTTTGGCAAAATTAACTAATAAACCACTAAAACCGACCACAGTCACATTGGTTAAATCGCGTGTCACTTCTTCGAGCATAGCAACGCGTTGTCCTAAATCAAAACGTGGTTGTTTACTTGGACTTGCCGCAACGCTAACAATCACTTCATCAAATAGGCGGCTTGCACGCTCGATAAGATCGGCATGGCCATTGGTTACAGGATCAAAAGTGCCGGGATAAATTGCTTTTACTGTCATAACTCATTCAAAGTTTTTGCATTATTTCTTTTATTGTAAGGGGTAGGTTAAGTCAATGACAACTAAGTTAGTTGAATATTATCTAAATAACCTCTTAAACGTTAAAGTATTTACTCGAAAAAGGCTTTCAATCGTAGGAATTTTGATAGTATGATAGGGAAATCGACTAATTAATCAGAAGTAAATGAGCATGAAAACCCGTGATAAAATAATTCAAGCCAGTATCGAGTTATTTAACGAGCAAGGTGAACGTAATGTAACGACTAATCATATTGCGGCTCATTTAAGTATTAGTCCCGGTAATTTGTATTATCATTTTCGCAATAAAGAAGACATTATTTTGTCTATTTATGAAGAATATGCCCGCAACTTGTTACTCGACACCTTCCCACAAGTTAGCCCAGAAATGAAACCGCTTGATACCATCATTTTATACATGGACGCCGTCTTTCAAGCGTTAATGAAATTTCGTTTCTTTTACGCTAATTTGCCGGTTTTATTGGCCAAAAATCCATTGTTACACGGTAAGTATGTTGAAGTTCAACATACTATCAGCAAGCGTTTAAGTGAAATGTTAGTGTCTTTACGTGATGCAGATATGATGACGTTTGAAGATGATGAATTGTCGGATATAGTCAGCATTTTACGTTTGATCAATACATTCTGGTTGAGCTTCTATCAAACACAAAATGAGAATACTGAAATTAATGATTCGGTATTTCTAGAAGGTGTTCTAAAAATATTAGTATTACTTCGCCCCTATATTACCGAGTCGGCGAAAGCAGACTTTTTAGAAGCGCGTACTATGTACCAACAACGCCATAAAGACGCTTTAGTTGCAGCGTAGACTTTAACCCCATTTGCTGATTTATCCGCTGTATTTTTAGATTAGGCGGATAAATAACCTTCAAGTAAAAATTGCCAATCGTTTGCTTGCCAATGAAATTCAGGCAATTTCGCTTTTTCTTTATTAAAAGAGCGGAAAAGTCGATCTAAATTGGCTTGTTGCCACTTTTGATTAGGTTGGCGTTGCTCTCCTTGGTCGAAATCAATCAACCAAACTTTCTCATTTTTATCGATTAAAATATTATGGGCATTTAAATCATGATGATAAATGCCATGTTGATGGAAGGCTTTTATACAACACCCTATCTTATGCCACACTTCATCACTGACTGAATCAGTTGATAAAATGGCTACTAAATCTTGAGCATCAGTAATGCGTGCCGTTAAAATATCTGCTTGATAAGTGAGTCCTGATTTTTTAATACGATAGGCGATTGGCTTAGGTGCAGGAAGCTTAAGTGCTGATAAGGTTTTTAATAATTTGAACTCTTGTGCGGCACGCGTATTTTCAAATCCCGTAAATAAATAACTATCGTTGATTACTTTTCCTATTAAGCCGCCGCGATAATAATGTCTTAGCACCCATTCATCGGTAAAATGTTTAATAAAGTAAGTTGTACCGCGGCCTTGAGCTGTTCCAGTGATAGCCTTTTCTTGAAGCCAATAGTCAGCAGAAAACATATTTTCATTAAAATCAGCAACCGAATTTTCATCAAAACAGTAATAATTACCATCTTGTTGAATAATTTTTTCCTGACAGGGTTTTACAATTGCCGAAGGGTTCAAGATAATGTGCCTACTAAGTTAATTTATCAGCCAACTATTGTGGTGATTCCTTTATGCTGGGTCAAATGACAGCACCAAAAAATTTATGTTTATTGCGACTATCCGCCATTGGTGACGTTTGTCATGCGGTTGCTATGGTACAACAAATTCAAGCTCAATATCCAACTACCAAGATTACTTGGGTCATTGGTAAAATTGAAGCGTCTTTATTAAAAGACTTACCGGGCGTTGAATTTGTTATTTTTGATAAGAAAGCGGGTCTGCAAGGATATTTAGATTTACGTCGTACCTTAAAAGGGCGACATTTTGATGTGCTTTTACATATGCAGGTTGCTTTAAGAGCCAGTATCGCTAGTTTATGTATTCCGGCAAAAATTAAAATTGGCTTTGATAGATTCAGAGCTAAAGAAGGGCAATGGTTATTTACCAATCAAAAAATTGCCCCGCAAAAAAATCCTCATGTGCTCGATGGTTTTCTCGGTTTTGCTCAAGCGTTAGGTATTAAACCAGTAGCTCCTTCGTGGAATATGCCGATATCAGATGAAGACCAGCTTTGGGCAAGTCAGATAATATCCTCAGATAAGCCTATTGCGATTATTTCTCCTGCGGCAAGCAAAGCAGAGCGAAATTGGCACAGTGAAGGGTATGCTAAAACTGCCGACCATCTTATTGAACGTGGTTTTGACGTGGTAATTTGCGGCGGACCAACAACAGCAGAAAAATTACTGGCTGAAGAAATAAATACGCTAAGTAAATATTCACTCAATAACTTAGTCGGTGAAACCTCACTTAAACAATTGCTCGCTATTTTAAAACTTGCTCATGTTGTGATTGCACCTGATACAGGCCCTGCTCATATGGCGGTTACAGTTGGTACACCAGTGATTGGTTTGTATGCGCATTCTAACCCTATGAGAACTGGTCCTTATAATTATCAACAATATGTGGTGAGTTGTTATAAAAGTTCAGTACAACAGCAATACAACACTCCTTTAGGTAAATTACCTTGGGGAGTTCGAGCCAAAGGCAGCGGTTTAATGAATGCGATTACGTTTAACCAAGTGAAAGATGCGGTTAAGCAAGTGATTGCTGATCATTATCCTGAATTACAATAGCTTAGTAAAAGTATGCTTCAAAATAGGCTATGTACTTAAATTACACTCTCAGGTAATATATTTTTAGTTTAAATTAAAGAGCTTATATGATGTCTAAAGCCACATCATTTGATATTGCCTATCGTGCTGGCGTTTCACAATCAACTGTTTCTCGAGCACTACGTAACAGTCCGCTAGTGAACGAAGAAACACGCTTAAAAGTTCAAGCCATTGCGCATGAGCTTAATTATAAAGTGGATAAAAATGCCAGTAGTCTTCGCACTCAACAAAGCGACACCATTGCTCTGCTACTTTTTGAAGACCCAACCAACGATGACTCGTTAATTAATCCCTTCTTTTTATCCATGTTAGGTAGTATTACGCGAGCTTGCGCGCAAAAAGGTTACGACCTTTTAGTGTCATTTCAGCAATTAAGTGATGACTGGCACGCTGATTTTGAAGACAGTAAAAAAGCCGATGGTTTAATTTTACTCGGCTATGGTGACTTTGTTGATTACCAAGAAACTTTAACAAAGTTGAGTGAGCAAAATACTCATTTTGTTCGCTGGGGCGCTGATGTTGCTGATGGAAAAGTTGTTTCTGTAGGTTGTGATAATTTTCATGGTGGCTATCAAGTCACTGAACATGTCATTAAAAATGGTCGTAAAAACTTTGCCTTTTTAGGGGATGCATCCAGCCATGCTCCAGAGTTTTTAGAACGATATAACGGCCACTGCAAAGCATTAACGGATCATAAATTATCAGTGATCAGTGAATTGCAAATTGATGCTATTTCAATTGAAGAGTCAGGTTACCAAGCCGCTTGCCAATTAATTGAAAAAAACATTCCTTTTGACGCTATTTTTGGCGCTAGCGATTTAATTGCTATTGGTGCGATGCGCGCATTACAAGAGCACAACATTAAAATACCAGAACAAGTTGCCGTGATCGGTTTTGATGATATTGCTGTGGCAAGTTTTACTATTCCTGCGCTAACGACAGCTAAGCAAGATACTATCTTAGCGGGTGAATTATTAGTCGATAACTTAATTGCGCTAATTCACGGTGAAAGTCCTGAAACTACTTTGATGCCGACCACGCTGATTGTTCGACAATCTTGCGGTAGCTGAGGCCATTTTTAATGGATTAAGTATTTCGGAGTCACTATTTTAAATGTTAAAAAGATAGATATGAAAAAGCCCTGTAACAATTGTTATAGGGCTTTTTTATTATTGGTATTTTAGCGATTAAGTGACGCTATTATCTTAAGAAGATGAAGTCTGAGTGTTAACACCATCTTTAACAAAGTAAACTGCTAACGCGGCTAATATCATTGAAGCACCTGCCATCATTAATATATATATCGCTTGGTTGTCGAAAACGGCGGTTAAGATCCAACCTGCAAAAATACCTGAAATAATTTGTGGAGCCGCAATGGTGAAGTTAAATATTCCCATATAAACACCGGTCTGCTTAATTGGAATACTGCCGGCTAAAATTGCATATGGCATTGCCAAAATAGCTGCCCAAGCAATACCAACACCTATCATTGGAATAAATAATGATACTGCGCCTTGTGGCACGTCTATTTGCGTAATATAGAGATTAACTGTCGTGATTGTCGCGTCTTGTAAGAAAAAGATACTTAAATAACCTAATCCACCGGCGATTAAAGACAATGAATAAGTCAGCTTACGTCCGAATTTTTTTGCAATTTTTGCTAAGAAAATTGAAAATACTGCCGCGAATAATGAATAGGCTGCAAAGATAATACCGACCCAATCACCCGCCGTACCTTTAGCTGCAGCAATATGAGCTGGAATTTCAGTCATACTTAAGTAGTCAGGATCAAACCACTTCGCTTCTACACCCCAAATATGCTGGGCAATGGCTGGCATGGTATAAACCCACATTATAAAAAGCGCAAACCATGAGAAAAACTGCACGAATGCTAGCTGTTTCATTGTTGTCGGCATTGATTTCATCAGGCCTAAAAACTCACTCATTTTCGTTAATATTGAACGTTGTGCTGGAACAGCATCAAGCGGCGCTAAACCATATTCGCCAGGTGCATATTCTTTAGTTCTTAGAACTGTCCATAACACCGAGCCAAACATGACACTAGCGCCAATATAAAATGCCCAAATCACTGATGGCGCAACTTCGCCCGTTTGTGCGGTGTTTTCTAAGCCAATCACGTTGGTTAAAACAAATGGAAGAATGGATCCGCAAACTGCGCCAATATTGATTAAAAATGATTGTATCGAATAACCTAGCGTGCGCTGTTCGTCTGGTACCATGTCTGACACCAAGGCACGAAACGGTTGAAACGCGACGTTAAAAGAAGCGTCCATTACGGCAAGCATCATCGCACCAAAAAATAACGGTGTAATAAAGCTGGCGAGCGTGGCTGAATTTGGCATTAATAACATACCAATTGCAGCGGCAGCACCACCTAATAAAATATACGGGCTACGACGGCCAATTTTATTCCATGTTCTGTCTGAAGCCGAGCCGACAATGGGTTGAATTAATAACCCCATTACTGGCGCTACTAACCAAAATAATGAAAGTGAGTGTAAGTCTGCACCTAAGTCTGAAAGGATCCTACTTGCATTGGCGTTTTGCAATGCAAAGCCAAACTGTACGCCTAAAAATCCAAAACTGATATTCCATATTTGCCAAAAATTTAGCTTTGGTTTGTGCTGTGTTGGTACGGCTGTTGTCATTATTATTACCTATGTTCTGAATGTTTACTAAGTAAAGTGTAACTTAGTAAGCTTGCACAGTTTGCTTCATGTATATTGAGTGAAATTCACTTAAATTAGTTAAGCGCTTTAAACCGAATCGCTACGCCGCCGCTGGTTGCTAAAGGTATTGTAAGCGTTTCCGATGCGTTAACATTCTTTTCTTCGATAATTATATCGTATGGATTATCAATCCAATTCGCTTTTTCACCATCTCGATAGATTTGAGCTTGATAACGTTTTGCTTTATCTAAGAAATTTAATGGTAATTGAATATCACGCGCTTCTTCATTAGTTAATGCACCAACAAACCAATCATTACCATCGCGCTCTTGTCGAGCAAATGCAACGTATTTCCCAACTTCACCCGCAATCGCTTTACTTTCTTGCCAATCAGTAGGCACATCGCGAATAAACTGAAAGGCGGGTAAGTTAGCTTCATAGTTTCTTGGTAAATCTGACGCCATTTGAATCGGACTATAGATAACAACATAGAGTGCTAATTGCTTAGCTAATGTTGTTTGCGGGCGATCAGTGTTGGAACCTAATCCTTTAAAACCCATATCGAACGTGCCGGGGGTAAAATCCATTGGGCCAGAAAGCATACGGGTAAACGGTAAAATAGCGGCATGTTCAGGTGTGTTTGGAGGTGATCCCCAAGCATTATATTCTTGACCACGAGCGCCTTCTCGGGCAATCCAGTTAGGATAAGTACGACGTAAACCCGTGTCTTTAATTGGCTCATGTGTATTGATACTAATTTTATACTTAGCGGCTTGTTTTATGTTGTATAGATATTCATTCGCCATGAACTGTCCATCGTGCCATTCATAACGCACAATGCCGTTTTCATCAATGCGTTTTATTTTGCCACCGTCAGCAACATAACCTGTTTTTACTTGGCGAACGCCGTGTTTTTGATACAACGAAAATGCATCATTCATTTGGTTACGATAGTTAGTGACATTACCTGATGTTTCATGATGACCGATTAAACGTACACCTTTTTCAAGACCGTGTTGATAAATAGATTGAATATCAAAATCGTCATAGGCTTTTGAAAAGTTGAATACGTCGCCATTATCATACCAGTCGCCATCCCAGCCAATATTCCAGCCTTCAACTAATACACCGTCAAAACCATATTTAGCGGCAAAGTCCATATATCTTTTAGTTTCACTGGTGGTAGCGCCATGTTTTTCACCGCTGCCCCATGTAGTTTCAGCAATGTGCATTCCCCACCAAATACCGACATATTTACCCGGTTCTATCCACGAAGTATCTTCATATTCACTTGGCTCATTCAGGTTTAATATTAGGTCTGAGTTTAATAGTCCAACGGCATCTTCACTGATTTGAATTGTTCGCCAAGGCGTGGTGAAGTTCGCTTTTTTCTTCACTAAAGTACCATCAGACCAAGGAGTTAAGTCTGCTTTTAACACTCCGCCACGCATTTGTTGTAAAGTCATGCCAGCATAGTCAACAAGGGCTGCTTCATGAATGCTGATATGCGTGCCGTTATCTAATTTAAAGGTAAAAGGGGTATGAACGCGATCTACTTCAGTGAATTTAGTGGTTTCATAAAGGTATTCATATCGGTTCCAACCACGAGAAGGGATCCACCATGCGGTTGAT
>JAQWHO010000054.1 GCA_029249355.1 Thalassotalea sp. | reverse complement strand
CCTGAAGCAAAATGACCACTACTATTACTGACAGAATTCAATAAATAACGACGTAATTCTTCACTCGCTTGCGGCAAGCTTGCATGATCTAATTGACGTAGATCCACAGGATAATTTATTTTTGAGAGTAAAGGGTAGTCGTTCAGATTTATAGTCATAGTTATTATTTTTCAGCAACTGTACTTATACTTGGCCGCAACTTAGCTGGTTCTGCTAATGATAAAAGTCGCAAATTCCGAGAGATTCTGTGTATTGTAAGGCAAATGGCTCAAAGCTTGTAGTGCTTGTTGATATAAGTTGTCAGCTTTTTGCTGTGCTCCTTGTAAACCAAGCAATGCAGGGTAGGTACTTTTATTGGCTTGGACATCAGAACCAGCCGGTTTACCTAATTCTTCTTCGCTAGAAGTAATATCAATAATATCGTCTCGTACTTGATAGGCCAAACCTATCAATTTGGCATAAGATGATAATTGATGTTTTTCTTGCTGTGTTATTTCATGTGAACATTCAGCCGCCATCAATACTGATGCTTCCAGTAAAGCGCCGGTTTTTAAGGCGTGTAATTTTTCTAATTCTTCTAAGGTTATAGCGTTATTTGTGGCTGATAAGTCAAGCGCTTGCCCACCGCACATTCCTTGATAACCGCTTGCTTTAACAAGTAACTGAATTAGATTAATACGTTTGCTTGCAACGTTTGGTGAGAACTGATGATTAGCCAAAATATCAAATGCTAAGGTTTGCAAACTGTCGCCGGCTAAAATAGCCGTCGCTTCGTCAAAAGCAATATGGCAAGTGGGTTTCCCTCTCCTGAGATCATCGTCATCCATTGCCGGAAGATCGTCATGTAATAAAGAATAGGCGTGGATACATTCTAAAGCGGCGGCAATACCATCAATGTCATTTTCATCAACCGATAAAGACTCGCCAGTAATATACGCAAGGTAAGGTCGCATGCGCTTACCGCCAATCAATAAACCATAACGCATAGCTTCAAGCAGTTTTGGATCATTAACGTCTAAGCTGTCGAGCTTTTTTAGTAAGTATTGATTGGTTCTTTCTTGAAAATATTCAAGCTGGACTAGTTTGCTCACTACTGAGAATTCTCATCGTAGTTAAAATCTTCGAGTTTATTGACGCCTTTATTGTCCATCAAAATTTGGACTTTTTGTTCGGCATCTTTGAGCTTTTCTTGGCTGACTTGACTTAAGCCAAGGCCTCGCTCAAATAATGACATTGAGTCTTCAAGGCTCAGTTCACCTTTTTCTAGGTTTTGGACTATTTGTTCAAGCTCATTCAGAGAATCTTCAAAGCTTAAATTTTCAATTTTTTTACGTGCCATGAGGAAAAAATATATCACTATTTTTTAATGTAACGCGCAAGGTACCTCAGCAAGTCTTGTTGGTCAATGCTGCTTATTTTTATTCAATAAAAAAAATAAAATGTAATTAGGGTTAAGTTATTGAGAATATGGACGATAATAACTGTATAACAAAGAAAAATACCAACTTCACTTTTCATAATTATTACGTCGTTTATGTTTTGGCCGATTTTAGTATTTGTATTCGCGTATCCTAAAACCTTGAGGTATTATCAATTGAAGGGTGATGGGTTTAGTAACATATTTAGGAGGCTTATGTGGATTTAGCTACGCTACTAGGAATTGTAGGTGCCATTGGTTTTATTGTCATGGCAATGATCTTAGGTGGCGATATCAGCATGTTTGTCGATACGCAATCTATATTGATTGTGTTCTGTGGTTCTTTATTTGTTGTGTTGTCTAACTATAATCTTGGGCAATTTTTCGGCATTGGCAAAATCATGGGCAAAGCGTTCATGTTTAAAATTGAACAGCCTGATGAATTAATCGAAAAATCTGTTGAAATGGCGGACGCTGCTCGTAAAGGTGGATTTTTAGCACTTGAAGAAGCCGAGATTACTAATGCCTTTATGCAAAAGGGCGTCGATATGTTAGTTGATGGTCACGACGCTGATGTTGTTCGTGGCACGTTGCAAAAAGATATAAACCTTACCACTGAACGCCATGAAACTGGTATTAGTATGATGATGGCTTTAGCTGATGTTGCACCTGCAATGGGCATGATTGGTACGCTTATCGGTTTGGTTGCTATGTTATCAAACATGGATGACCCTAAAGCTATTGGTCCTGCAATGGCGGTTGCCTTGTTAACAACTTTATACGGTGCGTTCCTTGCCAACGTTATCGCTATTCCTATTGCTAACAAATTAAAAATTCGTCTAAGTGAAGAAAAACTTAACCAAGAACTTATTTTGGATGCTGTTTTAGGTATTCAAGATGGACAAAACCCACGTGTAATCGAAGGTTTACTGAAAAACTATTTAGCGGAAGGTAAACGTAAAATTGATACAACTGAAGAGTAACAGAGGGGTTTATGGCTGATCAAGAATGTAAATGTCCACCACCGGGGTTACCTGCATGGATGGGTACTTTTGCTGATTTGATGTCGTTGCTAATGTGCTTCTTTGTACTGCTGTTGTCGTTTTCTGAAATGGATGTCTTAAAGTTTAAACAAATTGCAGGCTCTATGAAGTTTGCTTTTGGTGTGCAAAATAAAATTGAAGTAAAAGATATTCCTAAAGGCACAAGTATAATTGCTCAAGAGTTTAGACCGGGTAAACCTGAACCTACTCCGATTGAAGTTATTCAGCAGCAAACGGTAAAAATGACTCAACAAATGTTAGAGTTTCAAGCAGGTGATGAAACCTCTGCCGGTGGTCGACAAGAACAGCGTGGTACTGAGCGAGGTGGTCAATCACAAAGTACAGCCGATGAAATGTCGGCTCAAGCGATGCAAAAAGCGAAAGATGAACTTGAGCAAGCTTCTGAAGAACAAGTAAATGAGTTAGCGAAGAAAATTGCCGAACAATTAGAAGAGCAAATTCAAGATGGCGCGATCGAACTTGAATCGTTAGGTCAGCAAGTGATTATTCGTATTCGTGAAAATGGCGCATTTCCTTCAGGCTCTGCTTTTCTACAGCCTAAGTTTAGACCTATTATTCGTGAAATTGGTGAGCTATTAAAAACAGTACCAGGCGAAATTATGGTTTCAGGTCATACAGATAACCAAGGGATCAGCTCAGAATTATTTACATCAAATTGGGATTTATCGAGTAAACGCGCCGTGGCTATTGCTCACGAGTTAGTGAAAGTTCCTGATTTTGATGATTCGCGTATGTTAGTTGCAGGGCATGCTGATGCTAAACCTTTAGTGCCTAATACCAATGCGTTAAATAGACGTAGAAATCGTCGAGTTGAAATATCGATAAATCAAGGTAAACCTAAAGAAACAGAGCCATTTTCAGTGATTAAAAGTGAAAATTGATTAAGAGTAAGTAACTGAAATTTACATTATTTAAAAGGATCTCTAATGAGATCCTTTTTTGTTACTTACTTTTATATGTCAATTTTTGTACATAAGGCTTAGGCATAAGGTATAATGCGCGCCAATTATTTTCTTGGTTATCAACACTGGTATTATTTATGAAATTTATTGTTAAGTTACAGGCTGAAATTGCGATAAAAAGTCGCCCAGTACGTAAGCGTTTTACCAAAATTTTAGAATCGAATATTAAAAACGTATTACGCCGTGTTGATGAGCAAGTTACCACCAAAATTAATTGGGACAGTATTGAAGTTAATACTAAAAATCTCGATGAAAAAAATCGAGAAAAGTTAATTGAAACCTTACAATGCATTCCAGGCGTTGCTCAGTTTATTGAAGTTCAACGTACAGAATTTACTGATTTACATGACATTTTTGAAAAAACACTTGCTGTGCATGCCGACACAATTGCAGATAAAACGTTCTGTGTTAGAGCAAAGCGCAATGGCGATCATGAATTTAGCTCACTGCAAGTTGAACAATATGTTGGCGGTGGATTAAATCAAGCGGTTGAAAGTGCAAAAGTTAAGCTTAAAAAGCCGGATGTTACGATTCTTTTAGAAATTAAACATCAAGACCTCTTTATTGTTACTCATAAGTTTAAAGGTTTAGGTGGTTTCCCTATCGCGACCCAAGAAGACGTACTTTCCTTGATGTCAGGTGGTTTTGATTCTGCCGTTTCTAGTTTTCAAATGATCAAAAAAGGCGCGCGTACGCATTTTTGCTTTTTCAATTTAGGCGGTTCTGCGCATGAAGTGGGCGTAAAAGAAGTCAGCCATTATTTATGGAATAAGTTTGGTGCATCTCATCGTATTAAATTTTTTGCGGTTGATTTTGAACCTGTCGTTGCTGAGATTTTAGAGAAAATTGAAAACGGTCAAATGGGTGTTGTGTTAAAACGTATGATGATGCGTGCTGCTGCCAAAGTTGCAGAAAAACGTGGCATACAAGCACTCGTTACTGGTGAGGCATTAGGACAAGTATCAAGCCAAACGTTGACAAATTTAAATGTTATTGACCGTGTGACTGACACCTTAATATTACGTCCGTTAGCGGCTTACGATAAACAAGATATTATTGATATTGCTCGTCAAATTGGCACGGAAGACTTTTCAAAAACTATTCCTGAATATTGCGGTGTTATATCGAAAAAACCGACAGTTAAAGCAGTATTATCAAAAATTGAAGCAGAGGAAGAAAACTTTGATTTTTCTATTTTAGATAAAGTGGTTGAAGAAACGCGAATTTTCGATATTCGCGACATCGGCGATGCGGCAGAAGAAGAAATTCATGCGGTTGATGAAGTGGCAAATATTGGTGATAACGCAATTGTATTAGATATTCGTAGCCCAGATGAAGAAGAAGATAATCCATTAAATATCGAAGGGGTAGAAGTGAAACATTTACCTTTTTATAAATTATCGACTCAATATGGAGATTTAGATCAATCTAAAGAGTATTTATTATATTGTGATCAAGGTGTGATGAGTAAGCTGCAAGCACTTTATTTAATTGATAATGGTTTTAAAAATGCTAAGGTTTATCGCCCTTAATTTTTAAAACCAAATAAATTGGTTTATTGATTTATTCAATATTTAAAACTTTAAAAGCAAAGAAAAAGTTAGGAACTATAATCAGTTTCTAGCTTTTTTATTTGTTGCCAAAGCTCGGTGTTACAAGGTGTAGCAATATGATGTTTTATCCCTTGTTGATGGATAAAACCGTTGATATGGTCAATTTCAGTTTTTCTTTTTGCTAATACATCACTGCGCATCGATGAACAATTCCGTGCCGTATTTTCAGCAACTTTTAAAACATCTTTAGTTAAACATTCTATTGAAAGATTAAGGTCGTTTTTTGCAGCGATAACGACTAATTCTTGCAAAATAGTCTCAATGTCTTGTTGGAATTGCTCTGAAGCAATCGAACCATTCTCGCAATTATGTATGGCTGTTAATGGGTTTATCACGCAATTGATTGCCAGTTTTAACCACTGCTTTTCTTTAATGTTATTTTGCCAAGTCACCTTAGGTAATGCGGTGTTTAATACCTTAATTAACTTACCTTTATGTGTTTGGGAAATATCTCCGTGCAGTAAGCCAATATCACAATGACCTTCTCCAGTATGCTTTATTTCAAAGTCATTGGTTTTTAGACTGCCATGTGTCATTAACATAGCAATTTTAGGCTGAATATTATGTGCTTGTTCTGATAATTTATTAAGGTCTAATAGTCCATTATGCGCATAAATAATAATTGCTTGTGGATTGGTTATTGAATGATATTGGCTATTCGCTTTATCTATCGCGTAGGCTTTTAAGCAATATATAACTAAATCGGCTTGTTGAAAGTCGTCATTATTTGCCAAGTGTATATTCTGCTGATGTTTTTTCTGTGCGATGTCGGTAAATGACATTTTATCTGGTAAGTTTTTAACGTGTATTGAACATTGCAAAGTAACGTTATTTTCAGGCTGTTGGTTTAGTGTGTAATACCATAATAACCCTATGGCACCTTGACCAATAATGACAATATTCATGCTTGTACTGCTTTGGGTTTTTGAAACGTTAACCACTTTATCGCCATATAAAGTGATATACCTAAAACATCAGCAATATAATCGCTGATTTCACCATTTCTAAAGCCTAAATATAACTGACTCAGTTCGGTTACCGCGCCATAAAAAATGAGACAAATGCCTATATTTATCAAGGGTAACGATAACTTTTTATGTAAAAACCAGGTCAGTAAATAAAAGCCGATAAAATGGCCGATAAAGTCTATTTCTAAGCTTTGTTTGATAATGGTTTTAGGATCAAAAAAGGCAAAAGTTAATAGGACTATCGTTGAAATAAATATCAGTAATATTGTGAGACGTTGTTGTATTTTCATCAGTAAATCATAACATGAGAAATTGAATGTACGCTACGCAGATAATTAGTTTTTCATGGATTAACTTTTTGTTATTATACTTAAAATCAAGAAATAAATTATTTAAGCAAAGCGAGAATAACATGCCTTCAATGGATATTGTGTCAGAGATAAATGTAGAAGAAGTTAGAAATGCGACTGAAAATGCCAGTAGGGAATTAAGCACCCGTTTTGACTTTAGAGGTGTTGAAGCAAGTTTAGAATGGAAAAAGCCGAATGTTGTCGTTAAAGCAGAAGGTGATTTTCAAGTCAAACAATTAGTCGATATGCTTCGGTCTCAACTAACAAAAAGGCAAGTTGATGCTAAAGCTATGACTGTTGGTGCGCCAGAATTTTCTGGCAGAAACTGTTCTGCAACCATCTCTTTTAAAGAAGGTATTGAGCAACCTATTGCTAAAAAGTTGGTTAAAATAATTAAAGACAGCAAGTTGAAAGTTCAAGCGTCTATTCAAGGTGAGCAGCTAAGAATTACGGGTAAAAAGCGTGATGACTTACAAGCCGTAATGCGTTTAGTTAAAGAGTCTGAACTTGAACAATCATTCCAATTTAATAATTTTAGAGATTAGCAATCAAAGATTAAAACTAGACTAAAATATTTATTCATTTATTAAATGTAATAGTCATATGACTGCCGTTAGTGTTGATTAACGGCAGATTTTTACCAAATTTAATTATGGTGTATTAATATTAACTACACCACTATTTGAGTCATAATCAACCGTAAGATTAGTCATTTTATTGTAGACATAAGTACAAGTATTATCATTATTATAAATTGCTTCAAAATCGCTGGCGTTATTGCCTGACACTAAAGCACTTTGCGAATCTAGTACTGCTCGCCATACATCTAAGCAATCGTTTTCACTATTCATCGTTAAGCTTGTCCCTCTTGTATCTGCTGGGTAGCCTGAAGAATTAACACTTAAATCCCCTCCGGCTAAAGGGTCGGAAATTTCAATTAAATTTAATACGGCTTTACCATTTCCTCTCACTAACCAAGCCATATGAACTTGATAAACGCCACTTTTAAACGCTGAGGCAATACCGGTAAAAGCCGCTTCTTCAGCATCATCGGTTAAATCAATAAATTTTGGTGCTGCTGTTGCGGCTAATATGCCTAAAATTACGATAACGACAACTAATTCAATCAGCGTAAAACCATTTTTATTGTTCAAACCTAAACTCCAAGGAAATTATAAAAAGAAAACTTAAAAAACAGATAATGCCATCAAAATAAAGTTAAGGCTATCTTAGAGAATTAAAAATAGAGTTTTGGGTAGTTCTTGTTTTTTAATATCTTAGGAGTATTCATATGACATTTTTTGATAGTCAGTTTTAGAAGTTCATTTAGTAGAGGGTGGGCAGGATTACTACATTATGGGGTGGTCAAAAGATGCGGTGATTAATAATATTATTGTTCAATATCACAAGCACCTGCATTTTTACACTTACTCAGATAAACTTTAAGGGCGTCAGCTTATTGGTAATGCTGACGCTCATCAAAGCTTAAATTTCAGAGTTGCATTAATGATTAAGGTAAATACTTAAAAGGAGCTTGCCATCCTTGGCATTAAATTAGCTGTTCATGTTTAACATTATTTAGTGTGCATAAGCTTCTTCATAAATAGAACTAAATGAAAATTCATTCCCAATATTAATATTCATTTGAAGCTTTCTGGCAATATCACTCGATGAAATAACCCCTCGAATATGGTGGTTTTTACTGTCTAAGACTAAACAATGTCTCAGTTTGTAATTCTCCAATGTTGAAATAATATCTCCTACTGTCGTCGATAATAGATCATCAAATTCAAATGCTTGCAATTGATACTTGGGGATCATTAAATCTTTTACTAAAATATCCTCTCTGTCGATACCTTTTGATAAATTAGCTACTATATTTTGTTCTGATATTTCATTGGTCGTAATTATTCCTAAAAAGTCTTCAGTACTTGAAATTACCACTTTCATTCTCACGTGTGCTTTTTGCATTAATTGTAATGCTTGTGAGGCGATGGTTTCTCCTTCGATAACAAGTGCCTTTTGATATTTAAAATCAGTAAAAACTGATATCGCTGGTGATGACAAACATATTTCTTCAAATTTTTCTGGTGAAACAATATTGTCAATTACAGACAAATTGATTAATTTTATTTTTTTCATGGTAACCTCATTTATTTAATACTTAGTGCAATCTATTGAAAAATAGAAAAATTTATTAGGTACTAAATAGAATAAGGTGGAGCTCGAGTATAAATTGATGCTAAGTAAGCGCGAAAGACAAAGGGAGACAGGTAGGTAGGTTTAAAATGTTTTTTACTTTGTTTTAGTTCAG
>JAQWHO010000053.1 GCA_029249355.1 Thalassotalea sp. | reverse complement strand
CCTGATAATGGCTGGGTAAGAGTTGATCCTACGGCTGCAGTTGATCCAAGCCGTGTTGAACAAGGTTTTTCTCAACAACTTTTATCCGAAAAAAATGCTTTGTCTACCAATTTTGACATAACAAATTATTTATCTAGTGTTTGGATCAGCCAGTTACTTTTACAATTTGAAGCGTTAGATTACGAATGGACAAAGCTTGTGATTAACTTTTCTCAAGATAAGCAAAATGAATTACTCAGCCATTGGTTTGGTGACGAATTTGATTATGAGGCCGCTGGTATTATTTTTGTCGCGATGATATTTATGTCAATTATGATTTGGCTTTTCCACCGATTAGCAAAACCTTCTATTCGTGCGCCAAAATGGATTCTTTATTATCAACAAATCGAGAAAAAACTGAATAACCTAGGTTTAACTAAAAGTAATGCACAATTACAAAAACAATACGTTAATCAAGTAAGTCAGTTTGATGTCCAGTTAGGTAAAAGTTATCAACAATTTATTTCGAACTATGAAAAATTACAATATCAAGAAAACAGTGAACTAGAAAAATCACAATTGCTTCAAAAAATGAAAGAGCAATACAAGCAATTAAACGCTCAGATAAAGCTTCTTGTTAATCATAATAGTTAATATTTATCTAAAGCTATTGAAATCGTACGCAGATAGCCAGACTGATAACTGTTGGTCCGGTTCTACTTCTATTTTTAGCCCCTATCTTTCAATGTGGCAATCAACTTATTGAATCTATTTTAATAATTTAACTAGCAAGCTTCTAGCAACAAACTTTCCTTACAATACGTTAGACTTTATTAAACGCGTTAAAGGTCCACTAAATATTCTCTTCTCGCTTTTATTGACGCTAGCTAGCGCGAGTCAAGCAGTATTTCTTAGATTAATTTACCAGTAATTCATTGTTTTTATACCGAAAAAATATTTTGAAATATTTCTGTTTAAAATAAGTAGTTTATAAAATTTATAACTTAAAACTCACATAGCACTAACATTTTACCGCTTGATCAGAACATAAATCACAGCTAGATTTATTGGTAAAGGAATTAATTAAGGTTGAGCTTATGCATTCTCATTCTGATAGTCGATTACAATATGACATGGTAAAAATCGTCTCCGTTCTTTCATATATAACGATTGTTGGCTGGTTAGTCGCATTGTTTTTATATGGCGATCAAAAATCCTCATTTGCACGATTTCATCTTCGTCAGTCTCTCGGTTTAATTCTTACTGGCGCTATATTAGCGTTTATCCCCTTAATTGGTTGGTTACTTTCAATAGGTGTTATTTTTGCGTGGGTTTTAGGGGTGTTTCATGCGATTAATGGACAGAGAAGAATGCTGCCTATCGTAGGGCGATTTTATCAAACACATTTTGATTTCATCCAGTAATTTAATTGCTTACTTTTCGCTAAATTATTAGTTTGAATTTACCGTCAATTCTACTAGTGATCTGTACGGCGATATGATTAAATTCAACTAATACTCATTCGACAATTAGGTTGTCTGTTGATCTACCTTTATCCCGCTAATAAAATGGAAAATTTATTAGCGCTTGTTGAGAAAATCCAACAAATTTCTCCTTTGCCTATTTTCTCTAAAGAAGTGTTTATTGTCCAAAATGCTGGAATGCAGCATTGGCTCAATATGTCCTTAGCTGAAAGAAGAGGAATTAGCCTAAATGTTGATTACGCGTTACCAGCCCAATTCCTTTGGGGGCTCATTAGAAGCCTTGTAAATAAAGGTGAGGAAGTTGAACAAGCACCTTTTTCTAGAGAAGCAATGTGCTGGCGTATTTATCAACTTTTAGTAGATAATCGAGTACTTGAAGACAACGATTTTTTATCGGTAACACAATACTGGTGTGCTGATTCAGACATTTATAACAATAAAGCAAAGGATAAAGTAGCTGATACTCAGCTCTCTAGTCAGGAAAATTTAAAACGATACCAATTGGCTTGTCAGTTAGCGGATTTATTTGAGCAATACTTGGTTTTTCGTCCTGATTGGATAGATGCTTGGCAAGCTGGTAAATTAAGTCAAAACACCGCTGGTGAAGTTGAATCATCAAACAAAGAAGATAACTTTACTTCCCTAGAAAAATGGCAAGCTAAACTTTGGTTGTTGTTGGTTGAACATCAAGATTACAATCCGGTTCAATTGTTAGAACAAGCCAAGAATAATGTCGAAAAGTTCGCTTATTTAATTCCCAAACGTTTGTGCTTTTTTGGTATTAATGCCATGGCGCCTATGTGGCTGTCATTTATTAATGCATTAAGTGATGTGACAGACGTTCATTTTTTCCATCTTAATCCTTGTGTTGATTACTGGGGAGATATTCTTAGTGAAAAACAAGCCATTAAAAACAGTGCTAAATGGACTGAGAATCATCAACAAATCAATGATTCGGTGGGAAACCCTTTATTAGCAAATTTAGGCCAACAAGGGCGTGAGTTTTTAGTTTTATTACAGCAATATTCAATGGTTAACATTGAAGCCTTCGAATCGACAACACACCAAAACACAACTCAATTACCTACTGCGCTTTCTCAAATTCAAGATGATATTTTAACGCTAACAGATGCGCGTAATACGCCAATTAAATTGAATGATGATTCCATTGTTATAACCAGTGCCCATAGTGCATTGCGCGAAGTGCAAGGTTTGCACGACTGGCTTTTACATCAATTTAATGACGATTCTACATTAACGCCAAAAGATGTTTTGGTTATGTGTCCACAAGTAGAAATGTATGCGCCTTATGTTAATGCTGTTTTTGCTCGTGGCTGGCAAGAACTTGATAGTGATATTCCACCTTTGCCATGTTCAATTTCTGATCGGGTAGCAAAAGACTCTGAGCCGCTGGTATCTGCATTTTCTGATTTATTAACATTGCCCGATAGCCGTTTTCAAGTGAGTCAAATATTGGCTTGGTTGCGTTTACCTGCAATGCAAACAAAGTTTGGTTTAGAGATTGAAGAAATTGATAAATGCACTTTGTGGGTTGAGCATGCTTGTATTCATTGGGGGTTAAACGTTGAGCATAAACAGCGTATTTTAAACACAGAACAAGTGAGTGAACAATTTACCTGGCAATATGGTTTATCGCGTTTACTTCAAGGTTTTGCTTTTTCAGACCAAGAAGCCATTTATCAAGGCAAGTTAGTATTACCGAATGTTGAAGGAAATGATGGAATATTACTGGGTCAGTTAATGCTTGTTATTGAACAACTGCAGTATTTTACTCAACAATTAAATGTCGCAAGAACGCCTCAAAACTGGCATCAATTTTTACTTTCTTTAATTGATGATCTATTTGATAGCCGCCATGAAGATGGATTTAAAAGTGTGTTTTCCGCGATTGAATCGTTTGTGGAATATTGCCAGCACGCCAGTTTTACAGAAAAAGTTGAACTGCCGATTTTAAGAGAATATTTAAACGCGCATTTCAGTCAACCAGATCCTGGTAGACAGTTTATGGTAGGGCAAGTCACTTTTTGTTCGATGTTACCGATGCGTAGTATTCCGTTTAAAATTGTCGCGGTACTTGGGCTCAATGATGGCGAATACCCACGACAAAGAGCACCTCTTGGTTTTGATTTGATGTCAATATCACCTAGTCGAATTGGCGATCGTTCTCGCAGGGGTGATGATCGTTATTTATTTCTCGAAGCGATTATTTCGGCAAGACACGCTTTATATTTAAGTTACCAAGGGCGTAGCATTAAAAACAATAATCAAAGGCAACCATCAATCGTGCTCAAAGAACTCATGGATTACCTTGAGCAAGCTTATGATTGGCA
>JAQWHO010000052.1 GCA_029249355.1 Thalassotalea sp. | reverse complement strand
GTTAACCCTATTTCTTTTTGAATATCGACAAGTTCCAGAAAGTCTTTTTCGTAATCGCTGATGACTTTTTGTAAACTTTTAACATTACTCGTATCTGTTGAAGCACTTTCAAAAACGCTTGCTAAATGACTTAATTCAGATTTTAAAATTCCAATTCTTTTTTTAAAAGATTCAACATATTTCAAATCTTTTCGTGCTAAAAAATCTTTTTCATTACGCCTAAGTTGCAATACATCACTATCTATAGCACCAATCGTACGAGCAATATCAACATCCTTTTGTAATGATCCAGATGAATAACCCAAAATAATTAGCAAGAATGCTATGGCTACCACCAAAATAGAAGTGTTTAGGGCAAGTTTGTGTTTAATGAGCATAAATGTGTTCCGTGCATTTAAATGAAGATGACTGAATCAAGTATAGACATTATTTTGAAAATGCAAAAATTTATAAGTTATTAATTATTAGTTATTAATCTAGCTAATTTATTTTTTGCGCGTTAAGTAATTCGCAATTTTTTCAGGAGGGAGTGGGCGATTTATAAAATAGCCTTGAACCGCGTCACAACCGAGCTTCCTTAATAAATTCAACTGTTCTAAGGTTTCAACGCCTTCAGCAAGTACTCGCTTACCTAAGCCATGAGAAAGTTTAATCATCGAGGTAACAATCGTTAAGTCAGAATCATTGGTGGAAAACTCAGTAATAAAGCTACGATCTATTTTAATTTTATCAATGGGTAGTTGTCGTAAATAAGCTAAAGATGAATACCCAGTACCGAAATCATCAATAGAAACTTTTATGCCCATATTCTGCAGTACTACAATGGTATCCATTGCGACACTGATATCGGTAATAAGTACATTTTCCGTGATCTCGAGCTCTAAGTAATTCGAAGGAATGTCATATTTAAACAATAACGTTTGAATTTTTGATATTAATTTAGGATCTTGGAATTCAGCCGCGCTCATATTTACAGCAATAGCCACTCGACGTTTGTGCTGCTGATACCAATGAGCATTGGTTTTACAGGCAAGGTCTAAAACATAATTATCAAGCTCGCCATTTAAACCGAGCGCATCAAAATCGGGAAGAAATTTATCAGGTGATAAAAGGCCTTTTTCAGGATGCTGCCAACGAACGAGTGCTTCGACACCTTCAATACGATTGGTTAATAAATTTAATTGCGGTTGATAATATAAAATAAATTCCTCATTGTTTAATCCTTGACGAATTTCTTTTTCCACTGCTAATAAGTGTCGACCATGAGCCTGCATACCAATTTCATATTTAACGCTAGGTATATTTTGGCTTTCTGCATGAAACAGGGCTAAGTTGGCCTTTTTTAATAAATCTTCTGCTTCGCTACTGTCTTGAGGCGATAAACAATAACCAACGCTACATTGTAAATGTACTTCTTGATGATTAACAAAATACGGACGAGAAATTAAATCATGTAAATGGTTCGCCGCTTTTTCTTGTTGGCTATCGTCAATAATTTCAATAGTAAAAACAAAGGAGTCACCACTGAGTCGTCCCACTACTTGCGATAATAAAATACTCTCAGACAAACGAACAGCAATCTGTCCTAAAATTAAATCCCCTGTTTTTAAGCCATAGGTATCATTAATAAATTTGAATCGTTTGATATCGATCAGATAAACCGCTAACTTTTGATTACTTTCTATCGCCTGATCAATCGCAATGGGTAGTTTTTCAATGACTTGCTCACGATTTAATGCGCCTGTTAGTAAATCATGTTTATCTAAATATTGAGCACGATTTATCGCCACTTCTGCAACACTTCGTTCAGCGCCTTGCATCCATACCAATAACAAAAATCCGAGAGTGGCCTTGGCTCCAAAATCAAAATAAATTAACAGATAAGAAAGTTCTTGAAACCAAGTTTCCGTTAAGAAAACAACGGATAAGAAAGAAAACAATAAATATCGACAGCACATCATTGCGCTGAAAATTAATAAAATAGTGCCCGAAAAATGACGTTTTTTAACATTAAAAATAAAGAAAAATATGAACATAAAAATGCCAGCAAAAACAAAGTCCGCTAAACTTTCACGCAGATAAAAGCGGTTAAAAACGGCTTGTTCATTAAAGGCAAATAACAAAGAAACACTAAGGCCAAGGATAATAGGCAAAGCAATTGACGATTTAACAAAAGAGTTAGAGTATTTTTGATTTTTATTGGTGTAGTACAGCCCAATAAAAAACAGCCAAATAAATAAATACTGATGCACTTGAATAATACAAGTTAATAAAATTTGAATGGTCGATAAGTCATGATATTGAGGTAAAAACGTCTGTATTGATACTGCTAAATGTTGCAGGCTCAAACACGCTAAACTTAAGGTCCAATACTTGACATATCGACGACCAAAGCCTTGATAAAAGGAATAAAGTAAATAAGTTAGAAAACTGTAGACCCCTGTTTCAATAGAAAATAAAAAGCCTAAGGCAAAGTTATTGTCTACACCCATCTATTTTAATTCCTGCTGTAATGTTACGGTCATTTAATCGCCTTTTATTATAGAATACAAGTACAAACACTTAAAATTAAAACGGCTTACTCTTGAACCTAACTATAGGCGTTGTATACTCTTAGTTGAAAAAAATTAGCAACTAAATTAAATAAAGGAAACGACAATGGAATACAACACTTCAGAATTGTGCAATATTTATGCTGATTTAGTTGACGTTTTAGAGCCTATTTTTTGCAATTATGGTGGTCGTAGCTCCTTTGGCGGCAAAGTCGTTACCATTAAATGCTTTGAGAGTAATGGCATTATTGCTCAATTAGTAGAAACCGACGGAACAGGCAAAGTACTCGTTATAGATGGTGGTGGTTCAACGCGAAGAGCGCTGATTGACATCAATATTGCAGAAACTGCGGCAAGTAACAACTGGGAAGGTATTGTTTGTTATGGCAGTGTAAGAGATGTTGATGCACTTGAAGAAATAGATATTGGCATTCAAGGATTAGTGTCTATTCCCGTTGGCGCAACCGATACCGAACACGGAGAAAGTGACTTAGCGATAAACTTTGCCGGTGTCACTTTCTTGCCTGATGATCACATTTACGCTGATAACACGGGTATTATTCTTTCTCCTGAACCATTAGATATTGACTAGTATCGCCTCTTTGACTGGTTAGCTCTTTTGCGAGTTATTCTTGACCGATTAAGCTCGATTAGCTTTACTCTGCCACTTGGTAAGCCATGCTGAAACGTCATCAACATTAATTCCTTGATGTATTGAGTTACCTTGCGCGATATTTCCCCCAATAGCCAAGTACGATGCTTCAATATCTCGGTTATTGATCCCAATAGCAACAATAGGGATCTCCATTTTCCGAATTAAATTAATCAGCGCGTTTACAATCGTTTTTTCGGATTGCGAATTTTGCTCATTATTGAGCAGCGCACAATCAATTTTCACTTGTTGTATCGCCGTTCTTCGTAGGTAGCGCAGTGACTCATAACTCCCCGAAAAGTTATCAATCGATATTTTTATCCCAAGCGCTTTGAGTTGATCGACCATCATTCTTGCTCTAAAAGCAGAATCAAGTAACACTTGTTCACTCAGCTCAATCACTAAATATTCTAATGGCACACCCACCTTTTTAGCTTGCTGCTCTATATAATCAGTAAGCTCGGTTTCCAGTAAGTCTTTACTCGATAAATTAATAGAAACGCATTCTTTGATGCCTGATTGATGCATAGTAGATAAAAGCTCAAACGCTTGAGCAATCATTTGCTTCGTCAGCTGATAAATTTCACCGCTAAATTCTGCAATTTCATGAAACTCATTCGGCGTTAATCGCACACCATCACTGCCCTGCCATTCAATGGAAAGTTCAAAGCCTTTCAACTGTTTATCAACGAGTGAAACTTGAGGTTGCGCCAGCCACAAAATTCGGTGATGAATGATATCTTGTTTTAATTTTTCCATTTTCGCCAATTGACGTTCAGTGTAAATTGCCGTTTGCGGGTTAAAATAACAAAGCATTTCATTATTGCTTTCACCAGATAATAACGCGTCACTCGCATGGGCGATTAACTGCTCTATATCTTGTTTCTCACTATCTGAAATAGCGGCGCCAAAGGCTAATTCAAAATTGAGTGAAAAACTTTTAAAGCTCATCGCTTGCGGTACTGCTTTCACTAATTTTTGACAAATATCTTCAACGACAATTTTTACCGGATGATTCGACAAACTCGCATCTAGCACAATTAAAAAGTCTAATCCCTGCAAGCGAGAAATACGCACAGGAGAAGCTTTATCATTAAAGTTCACTAATAAGTCATCTTCACTGACACATTGTTGTAAGTTAAAAGCCAATTGTAATAAAAGAATATCTGAGTTTTGGTGGCCTAATACTTTATTAACTTGGTAAAAGTTAAGCGGTTTAAATACAATTGCGACAAACTTGCTGTCTGGCTTTTTCTTAAAAGCGCGTTTTAAACTGAATAAGCTCTGCTGATAACTTGGTAAATTAGTTATAGGGTCTAAGGTCACAGCGGCGGTAACCTCACTTGCACTTTCTCGTTCATACTCGGCTTTTAAGTTTTGAAGTTTATTATTAATCGCATCAACAACTCCCCAACAACCATTAACAATTGCAAATAAATAGCTAAGTACACTTAAAGCGATAACCCAAACAATTGAAGCTTGTACGTTCAACCATAAATATAATGCAACACCATAAGAGGCAATACCAAAGCATAATGTAGCAATTCGCAAGATAGAATTTTTATTCGCTTGAGATTTATGAACAGTAACCGCAGTGGCAACAAATATTACCCCAAGCAAAGCTAACCAAAGCTGGAAAACATCGACTTCTCGAATGAACATCACAGCACTAATAAAACAAACACAAGTTATTGCCATCAACCAAGCTAAAGTTTTTGTTAAAGCATGTTGAGTAAGTCCACTTTGCAACCACAAAAATGTTGTCAGCACAAAAATTGAAGCTGAGATTAATAACGCAGGAGTTTGCCACTGAGATAAAGAAGAAAAGGCATAAAATTGAAATAATAACGATAACGTAAGTAAAGCCGGATATCGCCACTTCACCTTAAGAATAGGTTTTAATAACGCCATGATGATCAATAAAGGCAAGCTCAAGCCTAAGATAAAGGCAATATTAAATTCTACAAAACTGTAAGTCGGCAAGCTTTCAAGTTGGGTTGAGGCTAATACGGAACACGGAATAAATAAAAAACAAAAAATGGTAAGACAAAGTCGTTTAAAAACAACACGGGAGAGCAATTTACTATGATTCATGATTAACCTTAAAAGCATTTATACTACAATACCAAGGTTTAAGGTTAATCAATACGAAGACTTTTGTACAGCATTGCGCGCTTACAAAGCTTGCGCAAAAATGCCAGACCGAATAGCAGGGTTCAAATAATAGGGATTAAATAACTCTTTTTCCTGCTTTAAATAACTGCGTCAATGGGTTTACGCCAAATTGATAACACAGCTCTGCTGGTTGTTTGATATCCCAACAAGCGATATCTGCATCATAACCCACCGCTAACTGCCCTTTAGAGCTTGCTAAACCAAGTGCTTTGGCGCCATTACATGTAACTCCGGCTAATGCTTCAGCGGGAGTTAACCTAAATAAGGTACACGCCATATTAAGCATTAATTGAATATTATTAATTGGTGATGAACCGGGGTTCGCATCGGTAGCAATCGCCATGGATACTTGATGCTTTCTCAACAAATCAATCGGTGGTAATTGTGTTTCTCTTAAAAAGTAAAATGCACCGGGTAATAACACCGCCGTCATATTTGCTTTTTTCATGGCAATAATGCCCGCTTCATCAAGAAATTCGATGTGATCAGACGACAACGCATTATATTTTGCTGCTAATACTGTTCCACCCAAATTTGATAATTGCTCAGCGTGCACTTTTACCGGCAAGCCATGTTTCTGAGCACAAGCAAAAACACGTTCAGTTTGCTCGGCGCTAAAACCTATACCTTCACAAAAAACATCCACTGCATCGGCTAACTGCTCTTTTGCTACCTTAGTCAGCATTTCATGACAAACCAGATCGATATACTCATCAGGCTTACCTTTATATTCTACAGGTAAAGCATGAGCACCTAAGAAAGTTCGCTGAATAGAAACCGGTAACGCTTTAGCTAAGAGCCCTGCGACTTTCAACATTTTAATTTCGTTATCGACATCAAGCCCATAACCCGATTTAATTTCAATCGTAGTTACCCCTTGATGATGAAGTGCAGATAAACGTTTAAGCGCTGAATCAAATAAGGCTTTTTCGCTCGCTTTTCGTGTTGCTGAAACCGTAGAAACTATACCTCCACCAGCATTCGCTATTTCTTCATAGCTTTTGCCTTCAAGGCGCATTTCAAACTCATTCGCTCGATCACCGCCATAGACTAAATGTGTATGACAATCGACTAATCCCGGCGTTATCCACTGGCCATTGCCATCAATCACTTCTACAGAGTTTTTGTTATATTCGGGTAAATCAGCCTCTTTGCCTAGCCATGCAATTTTACCGCCTGCTATGGCAAGTGCCGCATCGGTTATTTCACCATAACCCGATGAACCTTCTGTCATTGTGGCTAAATTGACCTTAGTGATCAGCAATTGCCATGAATTGCTATCGACAATTAATTGTGACATCTAAAAACCTTCATAAATTTTTATTGATTTTGTCCTAAACGGTACATAAGTAACGCTGCTTTCTGTGTATTCTTTTTTAATGATGACATATCGGCAACTTCATCTTTTGTATGGCCACCATTTCCCATCAACCCTAAACCATCGAGTGCCATATCGACATACTCAGCAACAAATGAAATATCGGCGGCGCCTGCTTTTCTAGGATCCACAGCAATGACTTCTCCGTAACCTAAACTCTCACTCACCTTTGAATACATAGTAAGAAGCTTTCTATTTGCTTCTGTTGGGGGCATTGGTGGGTAACCATCATAAAATTCAATTTCTGGGTTCGTGTGTGCTAAATTCTCAGTAATTATTTGCTTCATTACTTTGCGAGTGTTCTTTTCTTGCTCAGGTGATAGTGCTCTTATGTCGCCATTAGCCATTGCTTCTTTGGCAATGACATTATCTTTACCAAAGACTTGTCCTTGAGACTTTTTATGATCGAAGTTTACTTTTGTACCTCCCATCAAGTTTCCAGGATTAAAAGTAAGGCTTTGCTCTTGGGATAATTGAATTCGAAATTCATTTAAGATTCTAGCCATTTCATAGATAGCACCAAAACCAATATCTTCTCTAAAAACCTGTGATGAATGCGCAGATTTTGCTTTGACACCTAGCCACCAACTAGATGCACCTCGACGTGCGATAACAGCTGTTTTAATATTACTGTCACCATCTTCAAAACCAAGCGCAATATCTGCCCATTTCCCTGAATCAATGAGTAATTTCTTTGATAACGACAATGGTCTTCCACTTTTCTCTTCATCGCCAGTCATGACCACTTTGATATTTAAATTATCTAATAAACCTTGCGCTTTCATCGCTTTCAACGCGGTTAATATAATAACGTCACCACCTTTCATGTCAGTAATACCAGGTCCTGCAACGAAGCCAGGTTTAACTTCTTGATAAGTTTGAAAGTCGTCATTTTTGGTAAAAACTGTATCTAAGTGTCCAATCAATAACAGTTTAGTATTTGCGTCATTGGTTATGTAACTTGCTGAAAGATGACCAGCACGATTGAATTCACTGCCGTCATGCCACTTTGTAGTAAAGCCCAACAAATCAAATTCCTCTTTGAATTGCATGCCAACAGCTTTAACCCCAGCAAAATTCATTGTGCCACTATTGGTGTTCACAGCTTGCTTTAATTGCGCTAAGGCATAAGGCATTTCGTCCACAACTTGGTTTGCAAGCTTTTTTTCAATGTTCGTTAATTGCTGTGCTGAAAGCACACCAATATGAATAAAAAATAACGTTAAATAAAGGGTGATTTTTCTCATGGTTTCTTATTTTTTGTCTAGGCTTTAAGGAGTATAAACATAAATAATCGTTTACGTCAGTTGACTATCTATAATAAATCAAAATCAACACTTGTATATACAAGTGTTGATTTTACGAAATATTTGTGAGATTGTATATACAAGAATATAACAAGATGTAAATTACTTAAATTTTGGAACATCATCGATGAAACAAGTAAAAGCAGCAAAATTTACCATCATCAAAGATCATATTTGTAAAATGATTGAATCTGGCGAGTGGCTTCAACATAGCAAAGTCCCTTCAGAAAATGCTTTAGCCGAACAATTCTCCGTAAGCCGCATGACTGCGCGCCGAGCTTTACAAGAATTAACCGAACAAGGACTACTAGTTCGTTCACAAGGTGCAGGTACATTTGTCGCCACATTTAAATCACAATCTTCGCTCTTAGAAATTCGTAATATTGCTGATGAAATTCAAGAGCGCGGTCATCAGCACCACTCAATACAAATAGCCCTAATTTCCGTTGATGTGAATGAAGAACTAGCTATATTACTCGGCTTAAAAGAAAGTGAAACTGTTTATTATTCTGAAGTTTTACATTTTGAAAATGATGAACCTATTCAGCTTGAACAACGTTATGTTAATAGCAAGCTAGTGCCTGAATATTTACAACAAAACTTTGCAGAAATTACTCCGCATGAATATTTATCAAGTGAAGCACCTCTCACAGAAGCAACCAATGAAGTAGAAGCAGTTATTGCCAATAAAGACATATGTTCACTATTGCAAGTTGACTCTTCAATCCCTTGTTTACAAGTTAAGCGCCGCACATGGTCTAGCAAAGGCGTAGTGAGCTTAGCAATATTGACGGCACCCGGTAATAAGTACCGCTTAGGTAGCCATTTAATTTTTTAATTTTGGAGCAATAAGATGACGTTTAAATATGGTGTCGACCGTTTAAATCTTGATATTGTAAATGGTATTGCTAACGGCAGTATCAAGGCAGAACTTTGCCAAGAAGCGTTAGATAAAATTAACACAAGCAGGAAACGTGTAGAAAAAATGGCCGCTTCAGACAAAGCGGTATATGGCATTAATACTGGATTTGGCCCGTTATGCGATACGCAAATATCTCCAGAAGATACCAATTTATTACAGAAAAATCTGCTTATAACTCATGCAGTTGGTGTTGGTGAACCAATAGACAAAGCCATCTCAAAGCTGATGTTAATCACTAAAGTACATGCTTTAAGTCAAGGCTTCTCAGGGATTCGCCTTGAAGTAGTAGAGCGCATGTTAACGTTTATCGAGCTAGATTTAATACCCGTAGTACCAGAACAAGGCTCAGTAGGAGCATCAGGTGATTTAGCGCCATTGTCTCACTTATTTTTACCTTTATTGGGTGAAGGTGAGTTTTGGGATAATAAAGAGGGGCAAAACGGAAAAATCGTAGCAGCAGCGCCATTACTTCGCGAACATGATTTAGAAATTATGGATCTTCAAGCAAAAGAAGGTTTGGCGCTAATTAATGGTACGCAGTTTATTTTATCTCATGGCATCACCGCGTTAACTAAAATGCGTTACTTATTAGACTTAGCAGATATGACGGGTGCGATGAGTATTGAGGGTATGCAAGGTAGTGAGTCGCCATTTAGAGAGGAGTTACACCAAACTCGTGCTTTTAAAGGAAATTTAGAAGTTGCCGCGCGCATGAGGGTTTTCTTTAAAGGTTCTCAAAACATGAGTGCTCATCAAGCATGTGACCGTGTTCAAGATCCATATTCATTGCGCTGTATTCCACAAGTGCATGGTGCATCACGTAACGCCTATTATCATCTAGAAGAATTAGTTGAAATTGAGATGAACTCGGTCACTGATAATCCAATTGTTATCAGTAGCGAAGAAGCCATTTCTGGTGGTAGCTTTCATGGTCAACCCCTTGCAATGGTGCTTGATTATGCTTCGATTGCCGCGTCTGAATTAGGCAATATATCAGACAGACGTTGTTACTTATTATTGGAAGGCATTCACGGTTTACCAAGATTACTGACCTCTGCAGGTGGCTTAAACTCAGGCATGATGATCCCGCAATATGCT
>JAQWHO010000051.1 GCA_029249355.1 Thalassotalea sp. | reverse complement strand
CATGTAAATCAACGTCTAAACTACCCTAAGCCTCGTGTACTCGCAGGACAAGCGCTTCGTGAATATGCTTCTTCGGCAATCGATTTATCAGATGGTTTATTGTCTGACCTTGAACATATACGTAAAGCATCGAATATTGGCGTAAATATCGTTTTAGAAGATTTGCCTATTTCAAATGTTCTTTATGATGCATTAGGTCAACAGGCTGCGATTGAATTGGCGTTAAAAGGTGGAGACGACTATGAATTGTTATTTACCGTTTCTGCTGATCATAAAGTTGGGATGGAAACCGCTTTAGCCAATGTTGGTGTAACGGTAACCTGTATTGGTCAATTAAATGCTACGGGTAAAATCACGACAACACTTAACAGCCAAGTAACAAATATCAATGTTCAAGGTTTCGAGCATTTTTCCAAAGAAGAAGAATGAGAAAAGAAAAGGAAGATTGATACCTTATGAATACTGATAAATTTAAATTATCTGATCCTATTCAGTTCCTAGCTTTAGGCTTTGGCAGTGGGCTGGTTCCAAAGGCTCCAGGCACGTTTGGCACCTTAGCTGCTATTCCTTTATTATTGTTATGCTCATCAATGACAACGATGCATTATGCGTTGCTTGTGCTTGTAATGGCTGTTGTTGGGATATATATATGCGATTACGCGGCTAAAGCGGCTGATGTGCATGATCATCCAGCGATTGTATGGGATGAAATAGTCGGCTTATTTATCACCATGTTTATGATCCCGTTAACATGGCAATCTATACTAGTCGGTTTTATTTTATTTCGAGTCTTTGATATTTTTAAACCTTGGCCAATATCATGGCTTGATAAACATTGTCATGGCGGATTTGGCATTATGATTGATGATGTTGTTGCGGGTTTTGCTGCATTAGTGTGTATGCATATTATTTATTAAAAACTAATACCTTCCTAACGTAAAAAAGCAGAAATGATCTACATCAATTCTGCTTTTTAATATTTATAAGTAATCTAGTATAGTTTTTTTGGCTTACTACTATTTTGTTCTAGCGCAATTTGGTCTAGCTCAATTTGGGCTTAGTGCAATATTCTTGCTTTTATCGTACCTTCAACCGCTTTTAATGCACGTAAAGCGGTTTTACTATCAGCAGTTTCAATATCGATAACTACATAACCAATTTGATCATCAGTTTGTAAATATTGTGCCGCAATATTGATATTATGTTCCGCAAAAGCTTGGTTAATTTTCGTTAAAATGCCCGGCTGATTTTGGTGAATATGTAATAAGCGACTTGTACCAATATGACCCGGTAAAGATACTTGCGGAAAGTTAACCGCAGACAATGTTGAGCCATTATCTGAATATTTCGCTAACTTACTCGCAACCTCTAAGCCGATATTCTCTTGCGCTTCTTTTGTACTACCGCCAATGTGTGGCGTTAAAATTACATTATCAAACTCACGTAAAGGTGATACAAATTCTTCTTCATTGCCTTTGGGTTCTTCAGGGAAAACATCAATAGCGGCACCAGCAACTTTCTTACGTGAAAGCGCTTGAGATAATGCGTCAATATCAACAACCGTTCCGCGAGAAGCATTGATAAATATCACCCCATCTTTCATAGCATCAAATTGAGCTGCAGCCATCATGTTTTGTGTTTGTGGAGTTTCAGGAACATGAAAACTCACAACATCAGATTCGGCAAGTAATGCCTTTAATGTCGGCGCTTGGCTTGCATTGCCCAATGGTAATTTTGTTTCTATGTCATAAAAACGTACTTTCATACCGATTGTTTCTGCCAGAATACCTAATTGCATACCGATATGGCCGTAACCGATAATACCGAGTGTTTTTCCTCGTGCTTCAACTGAACCAACGGCTGATTTATTCCAAATACCACGATGGGCTTGGGCACTTTTTTCTGGGATCCCACGTAGTAATAATAATAATTCACCAATGACTAATTCGGCAACAGAGCGAGTATTTGAGAATGGTGCGTTAAATACCGGAATACCTAACTTTTGCGCCGCTTTAGTATCAACTTGGTTAGTACCAATACAATAACAACCAATAGCGACTAATTTTTTCGCATGGCTAAGCACTTTTTCATTGAGCATGGTACGTGAACGTATGCCAATAAAATGTACCGAAGCAATTTTCTCAATCAACTCATCTTCAGCTAAAGATGTTTTAAGGTATTCAATGTTGCTATAGCCTTGAGATTCAAGTTCTTCTACAGCGATTTGATGAACACCTTCTAATAATAAGATCTTAATTTTTTCTTTCGCTAACGATTTATTACTCATGATCGATAATCACTCTTGATAAAGTTACTTATACGGTTAAAACGGCATGATTTGCTCAAGATGTGCTTAAGACAAAAAATGACAGATAGATGGCTAGATGCCTAAATTTAAGATTAAACTAACATATAGTGTATAAACTCTAAAGCGTTATTTTACTATTTTTGCGCCTTCTGGCGTTCCTAGCACTAATACATTAGCGCCGCGGGCTGCAAACAAACCATTAGTAACAACACCT
>JAQWHO010000050.1 GCA_029249355.1 Thalassotalea sp. | reverse complement strand
CAAAGATGTTGAAAATGGCATCTATATCGCTGGTCGTGGTTCTTTCTCTATCGATCAGCAACGCTATAACTTTCAGTTTGGTGGCCAGTTATTTTTCGAAATTAAAAACGGTAAAATTACTGAACAAATTGAAGATGTGGCATACCAATCTAATACCCAGCAATTTTGGAATAGTTGTACGCAAATGGCAGGGAAATCCGATTATCGCTTAGGCGGTTCTTTCTTCGATGGTAAAGGTCAGCCTTCTCAAGTAAGTGCTGTATCACATGGTTGTCCTACGACGCGCTTTAATGACATTAATGTTATTAACACAGCACGAAAAGTGTGATCTTTACGAAAAGAATAAATTATAAGGAAGAAAATAATCATGACAATTGTAACAGAACAACATGCTAAAGAGCTGTTAACAAAAGTACTGGCTTACTCAAAAGCTGACGAAATAGAATGTAATTTAGATGGTCGAATTGGTGGCAACATCCGTTACGCAAGAAATACCGTTTCTACTGCCGGCGAATCAAGCGATTTAACCTTAGCAGTGCAATCAACTTTTGGTAAGAGAGTTGGTGTGGCAACTATTAACGAATTTGACGATGCGTCACTGCAAAAAGTTGTACGACGTTCAGAAGAGTTAGCTAAGTTAGCGCCTGAAAACCCTGAACATATGCCAAATTTTGGCAAACAAACCTATGGGGAATCTTCAACATACTTTGCAAATACGGCTAAGGTTACACCAGAAGATAGAGCACAAGCTGCTGAAAATAGTATTAAACCTTCAAAAGCTAATGATCTAGTTTCATCGGGTTTCTTGGAAGAAGAAGTGACTTGCACAGCAATTATGAACAGTAGTGGTTTATTTGCCTATAACACTTCTACCAATGTTGATTTTTCAGTGACTATAAGGACTAAAGACGGAAAAGGATCCGGCTGGGCAACTCGTAATTATAGTGATGTAAGCTTACTTGATACTAAAGAAGCTTCAGATATAGCAATTCAAAAGTCTAAAGGATCCGTTGATGCTAAAGAAATGGAACCCGGTAAATACACCGTTATTTTAGAGCCTGCTGCGAGTGTTGGTTTATTAGGACGATTAGTCGGAGCCATGGATCAACGTCAAGCAGATGAAGGACGTAGCTTTCTAAGTAATAAGGTAGAAGAAGGTGAAGAAGGGCCTAAAAATAAATTAGGTCAGAAAATGTTTGATGAACGTGTTCATATCTATTCTGATCCTAGCCATGCTATTGCGCCAAGTGCTCCGTTCTCAGGTAATGGTTTCCCGAGAGGAAAAGTTGATTGGATCAAAGATGGTGTGGTAACCAATATGCCAAATACGCCATATTGGGCAAAGCATACTGATGCTAAGTATGTTTCAACTGCCGGTGCTTATATTATGGCTGGTGGTGATGAATCGCTTGAAGATATGATCAAAAATACCCGTCGAGGCATTTTAGTGACACGTCTTTGGTATATTCGCGCATTAGATCCACAAACATTACTGCAAACGGGACTTACTCGTGACGGAACTTTTTATATTGAAAATGGCAAGATTAAATACCCTATTAAAAACTTCCGTTTCAATGAAAGCCCAATCGTCATGTTAAATAATATTGAAGCATTAGGTAAGCCTGAGCGTATCGATGGCCATATGGTGCCACCGATGAAAATACGTGACTTTACCTTCAGTAGTCTTTCTGACGCGGTATAAAGTGAAATGTTGAGCGCTTAAATTCGTATTTTTGCGCTCAACTTTCTCTATCATTTATGAATAAAAGACAGTTTATAAAATCACTTTTAGCACTCGCTGCATCAAATTTAATTCCTTTTGCGGTAAATGCAGAGCAAGATTCATCATTTGATTTTTATTTCACTCGATTAAGTTATGAATCAGGTGATTGGGAGGTTGATGAAAGAATGCCTGCAAATGTTTTAAATTCATTGATCGAATACACTAGCTTACGTGTTGATATAAAAGAACGCATTATCCCTTTATCTGATCCGCAAATGCTTAATTCGCCGTTTTGTTATATGGCGGGTCATCGGCTTGTGCAATTTAGTCATGAAGAAAAAGAAAACTTTAAACGTTATGTAGAAAATGGCGGTTTTGTTTTTGTTGATGATTGTAATCATGATATTGATGGCATGTTTGCTCGTACTTTTGAAAAGCAAATGTCGGAACTTTTTGGCGAAGAATCGTTAAATAAAATACCGAATGATCATCCTATATACTCGTCTTTTTTTAAGTTTGACGGTCCACCAAGAACCTCTATTGAACTAAATGGTTGGGGTGATGATCTTGTCCATAACTATTTAAAGGCAATAGAAGTTAATGGCCGTATTGCTGTGTTATACAGTAATAAAGATCTCGGCTGTGAATGGGATTACGACTTTAGAAATAAACGTTGGTTAAAAGTTGATAACACTCGTTTTGCGGTGAATATTGTTATTTACTCAATGACCGCATAAAAGTAAGCAATGAAAACCTTTAAATAGATTCGTTATAAATAGGCCAGATATGAATGAAGTAGGATTAAGTGAACAACAAGTAGAAGACACTTTAGGTAAATTACAACTAGTCATTGATGAAGTAGGTAAAGTAATTGTTGGTCAACAAGAGGTTATTGAAGAATTATTGATTTGTATTTTAGCTGGAGGTCACTGTTTACTTGAAGGTGTGCCTGGGCTTGCGAAAACCTTGATGGTCAGTTCATTAGCAAAAACATTGGAGCTTGAATTTAATCGCGTACAATTTACACCTGATTTAATGCCTAGCGATATTGTTGGCACTGAAATATTAGAAACTGATCATGACAGTGGCGATCGTTTTTTTAAATTCCAACAAGGCCCAGTATTTACTAATATTTTATTAGCAGATGAAATAAACCGAACACCCCCTAAAACACAAGCTGCCTTGCTTGAAGCTATGCAAGAAAAGTCTGTCAGTTATGGTGGTAAATCACATCAGTTACCTCAGCCATTTTTTGTATTAGCCACCCAAAACCCTGTGGAACAAGCAGGAACGTACCCATTACCAGAAGCGCAACTTGATCGGTTTTTGATGTTGGTACGTGTTGGTTATCCCACAGCCACTGATGAAGTTGAGATTTTAAAACGCACCACGGGAACTGTTTCAGCAACGTTGAGCAAAGTGCTTTCTGGAAAAGACATGTTAATACTTCAACAGCTAACACGTTCAGTTGAAATATCTGACGCATTAGTTGGTTATGTTACTGATATTGTTAGAGCAACACGCTCAGAAAGTAATTCAAAGAGTATTTGTCAAAAGGTGAATGAATTTATTCGCTGGGGAGCAGGTCCTCGAGCAGGCCAAGCATTAGTGTTATGTGCCAAAGCTAAAGCACTATTGTCAGGTCGATACTCGGTAACGTTAAGTGATATTAACTTTGTAGCTTATGCCGTATTAAGGCATCGTATGTTACTAAACTTTCAAGCAGAAGCTGAAAGTGTTTCTACCGACGATGTTATTAAAGCATTGCTGTTAGATGTAAAAGTACCCAACAGTCCGCTAAGTTAGTTTGACCTTTTTATAAGTATTGAATGAAAATTTTTATCGATCCTAAAACGCTCTCTCGTGTTAAAGATTTACCTCTGGTCGCAAAAACGCTCGCGCATGGTTTTTTGCATGGTACTCATCATAGTGTGCAACGTGGTGTTGGTATTGAGTTTAGCCAATATCGTGTTTATGAACCAGGAGATGAACTTTCAAAAGTTGATTGGAAATTGTTTGCTCGATCTGACCGATACTTTGTCAGAGAAGCAGAGCGGGAAAGTGATATTAATATTTGGTTGGTAATTGATAGCAGTGCTTCTATGGCGCAAAAGTCTGTTGGCAGTAGTCATAACAGTGATTTAACGAAGTTCCAATACACACAGTTTTTAGCGGCTACCTTGGCATATTTAGGGCAAAACCAAGGTGATAATGTCGGTCTTGTTGGACTTTCGACGGAAAAGAAACATTTCTTACCGGCACTTTCTGGACAAAGACATTATCAAAAGGTGTTAATTAATCTGGCACAAATCAACAGTGGTGGCCATTTTCCATCATTAAATAATATTCGCTCGCAACTGCATTCGATGCAAAAATCAGGATTAATATTTGTGTTCAGTGATTTTTATCAATTTGATGAGAGTAAGGAAAACGAATTAGTCAATGTAGCTGCTAGTTTAGTTAATAACAGAACAGAGGTTATTGCTGTTCAATTGCAATCAAATGATGAAACAGAGTTCCCCTTCAAAGGTACTTTAAAAATTGAAGATTTAGAAACTAAAGAAACGCTATTGCTTTCTGCTGATCAAATAAAAGAACAATACCTGCAATCCCTTAGTAAGTTTAATCAAAATTTGAGTGACACCTTTGCGAATAAACGCGTTAAACATTGGCCGGTAAATATAGACGATCCTATGGATGAAGTTTTGTCTGAATTTCTTGATTTAAGAAATAGGATGAGACGTTAGTATGTTGAATTTTCTCACCTCTTTCCCTAGTTATTTATTGGGTTTGTTAGCATTAGCTGTACCGATAATTATTCATTTATTTAGCAAAAGCAAAGGAAAGCCTGTTGCTGTGGGAACGTTAAAGTTTTTTCAGCAAGTAAAGCCTGTGAAAATGAAGCAAGTTAAATTAGTTGAAATTTTCTTACTTGTTCTACGATTGTTAATGTTGATTTGTGCGGTATTACTTGTCGCTCAACTTTGGTGGATAGACAATGATAGTGACTCAAATGAAGAGTTCTATTTAATCTCCGTAAATTGGCTTAATCAATCATCTATGGAAGAAAAGCGTGAGCTGGCGACTAAACTGACAGAAAATAACGCTTATATATTAAACTCTAAACTTTCTTCAATATCACCAGATAAAATATTAACATGGGAAACTAGCGAAGGTTCCGATCTTAAATTAAAAAATAAGCCTTTATGGTCTGCAATTAATACTGCGCATTATAAATTAGCAAAGGAAGTAGCATTTCATATTTATACCGATAACTTAGCGTCAAACTTTATAGGAAAACCGGTAAAAATATCTCAGCCTATACAGTGGCATATTTT
>JAQWHO010000049.1 GCA_029249355.1 Thalassotalea sp. | reverse complement strand
AAGGCATATAATGCCGATGCGCCTAAGGCAATATCACCTGATTGTGAAATGTATAATAATGCTCCGGTTAATGGTGCGGTAGTGCAAGGTGAAGCTACTAAGCCAGATATTGCGCCCATCATTAACACGCCCCAATATGACCCACCTTTTTGACTATTACTGATGTTGTTGAGTTTATTTTGCCAGCTACTCGGTAACGCTAAATTAAACAAACCAAACATAGAAAGCGCTAAAAAGATAAATAATATGCTTAATGCGATTAACACATAAGGGTGTTGAAACATTGCTTGAAATTTTGCCCCGGCAAGTGCAACGACAATACCTAAAAGGGTATAAGTAATTGCCATACCTTGAACATAAAAGAACGAAAGGCTAAAGGCTTTTTTAGTTGATAATTTTTCTTTTTGACCAACGATAATCCCTGTCAAAATAGGGTACATAGGAAATACACAAGGTGTAAAAGAGAGCAATAATCCACCAACAAAAAATGCGACCAGCGTTAACCACACGTTATTGCCCGCTAACATTGCGGCTAATTCATGCTGTTCGCTGACATCACCTGTTGAATTAGCATCAGTAGTTGAGTTCGTTATGGTATTAGACGTATCAGAAGGCTGCGAAAGCGCAGATAACACTGTTGAAGAACTGGCGCTGATTTGACTTAAATCTATCGTTTTGATGATAGGTGGGAAGCATAAACCTTTTTCAGCACAACCTTGATAACGAATGTGTAATTTTCCGTTAGTATCGACTGAGGTTAATGGCACAGTAAAAGCCAACTCATTTATATAAATTTGCTGTTTACCAAAAAATTCATCTTCATGATCAATACCAACAGGCAAAACTACATTTGCTAGTTCACTATTTTCACTGGTGAATTTGAATTGCTTTTTATAAAGATAATAACCTTCTGCAATATCGAACGTGACAGAAACTTGATTGTTTTGTTGATCAAAATTAAAAACAAACGCTTGTTCTGGTTTTAAAAATTCATCTTCATTACTAAAAAGTGACGAAGATGAAGTATCAAAAATAGATTCTTGAGCAAAAGTAACAAAACTAATTTGAGTGGAAAAAAATAGTGCGAACACTAATAGAGCACGAGATAATCTTTTCATAACGTTAATTCATTGATTCTTTAATCCAGTTCAAATAATGCTTATCACCTTGCTGGATGTTCAAGGCGATAACTTCAGGAGTGTCATAAGGATGTAAGCGATTTATTTCCCTACATACAATATTAAATTTAACACTCTCAGTTTTAATCAATAACTGTACTTCTTCACTTTGCTCAATATTGTCTTGCCAACGATAAATGGAAATTACATTGGGGATAATATTGATACAAGCGGCATATTTTTGTTTAACTAAATACGTCGCTATTTCTTTAGCTGATTCCATATTTGGACATGTACAAAGTACAACTTGATACATTACAGATATTTCCTTAACTTAAGCTTAAATAAACAAATAACCTTACTATTTTAACTATTGAATCAACAAGTAGACTAAATTGCAATTACTGTGCTGAAGCTTCATGCTTGAAAAAGACCTGAGCAACCCCATATTTGTTTCATCTATTAAAAGAGAAGTTTTATGTTTAGAGTTTTATTCTTACTTTTTATTATCGTACCGATTATCGAGATCATGGTGTTAATAAATGTTGGTGCATGGTTAGGCGCTTGGCCAACTATTGCTATTGTTATTATTACAGCATGGCTTGGTGCTAAAAATGTCAAGCAGCAGGGCATAGCAACATTAAACTCAGTACAAACTAAAATGGCACAAGGCGAAATGCCGTCTGACGAAATAGTAGCAGGGCTTTTATTATTAGTAGCTGGTGTATTATTAGTGACTCCTGGTTTTGTTACTGACTTTTTTGGATTGTCATTATTAATTCCGCAAGTGAGAAAAGCATTGATCAATTCAGTTCAACAACATTTAAAAACGGCAAATGTTAATTCAGGCTCAGGTTTTAGTTTTTACTCTCAAACTTTTAATCAAAATTCTTTTGATCAAAGCCCATTTAATAATGAAACGAATGATTTACATGACCACAAACACAAAGGTCAAACATTAGATGGCGAATTCGAACGTAAAGATTAAATAATTACCACTTGGGGCTTGTGAAGTTTTAAATCAGCCCCATCTTATTTTCACAGGTATATTACAAACTAATATTTTATTAACCCTAATTTAAAACTTTAAGTTAAGTCACATCTCGGAGAGAAAATAAATGAGCATTCGTCCATTACATGATCGCGTAATCATAAAGCGTAAAGAAGTAGAGTCAAAGTCTGCTGGCGGAATTGTATTAACCGGTAGTGCTGCTGAGAAATCAACGCGCGGTGAAGTTGTTGCTGTTGGTAACGGCCGTATTTTAGAAAACGGTGAAGTACGTGCATTAGACGTTAAAGTAGGCGACCAAGTAATTTTCAGTGAAGGCTATGGCGTGAAAACTGAAAAAATTGACGGCGAAGAAGTCCTTATCCTCAGCGAAGGCGATATCTTAGCAATCGTAGAATAATTAATAACTTAGCTTGTCGCTATTTAAACTTTATAACGACATCAAAAGTGCTTACTTACTATCGTAAGATCCGCGCTTTTTCTTTGCTCCATAGTTAACTAACTTAAAGCAAAGCATTAATGAATATTTTGAATATAGGAATTTAAGACAATGGCAAAAGACGTATTATTTGGTAACGACGCACGAGCAAAAATGCTTAAAGGCGTTAACGTATTAGCAGACGCAGTAAAAGTAACATTAGGCCCTAAAGGTCGTAACGTAGTATTAGATAAATCATTTGGCGGCCCTACAATCACTAAAGATGGTGTTTCAGTAGCGAAAGAAATCGAATTAGAAGATAAATTCGAAAATATGGGCGCGCAAATGGTGAAAGAAGTTGCTTCTAAAGCCAATGACGAAGCCGGTGACGGTACGACAACTGCTACAGTATTAGCACAAGCAATTGTAAATGAAGGTTTAAAATCAATTGCTGCGGGTATGAACCCAATGGATCTTAAACGTGGTATCGACCAAGCCGTTATTGCTGCAGTTGGAGAGCTTAAAAACCTTTCTCAAGAATGTTCAGACACTAAAGCAATTGAGCAAGTAGGTACTATCTCAGCTAACTCTGATGAAACGGTTGGTAAAATCATTGCCACAGCAATGGACAAAGTAGGCACTGAAGGTGTTATTACTGTCGAAGAAGGCCAAGCACTAACTGACGAATTAGACGTTGTTGAAGGTATGCAGTTTGATCGTGGTTACTTATCGCCATATTTCATCAACAACCAAGAAAGCGGCAGTGTTGAATTAGAAAACCCGTTTATCTTATTAGTTGATAAAAAAGTATCAAACATTCGCGAATTATTAACAACGCTTGAAGGTGTTGCTAAAGCGGGTAAGCCACTATTAATAATTGCTGAAGATGTTGAAGGTGAAGCACTTGCAACATTAGTAGTAAACAACATGCGCGGTATCGTTAAAGTTGCTGCTGTAAAAGCACCTGGTTTTGGTGACCGTCGCAAAGCAATGTTACAAGACATCGCGACATTAACAGCTGGTACGGTAATTTCTGAAGAAATCGGTATGGATCTTGAGAAAGCAACATTAGAAGATTTAGGTCAAGCTAAACGTGTTGTTATCTCTAAAGACAATACTACGATCATTGATGGTATTGGTGAAGAAGCCGAGATTCAAGGTCGTGTTGCTCAAATTCGTGGTCAAATTGAAGATTCATCTTCAGATTACGATAAAGAAAAATTACAAGAACGTTTAGCTAAATTAGCTGGTGGTGTTGCAGTCATCAAAATTGGTGCAGCAACTGAAATGGAAATGAAAGAGAAAAAAGCCCGTGTTGAAGATGCATTACATGCAACTCGTGCAGCGGTTGAAGAAGGTGTTGTTGCTGGTGGTGGTGTTGCATTAGTTCGCGCAGCCGACGCTATTAAAAACCTTGAAGGTGCTAACGAAGACCAAACTCACGGTATTAACGTAGCAATTCGTGCAATGTCTGCACCGTTACGTCAAATTGCCACTAACTCAGGTGACGAAGCTTCAGTAGTATTAAACGAAGTACGTAATGGCGGTACTGGCAACTACGGTTACAATGCGGGTAATTCAACTTACGGCGACATGTTAGCAATGGGTATTCTTGACCCAACTAAAGTAACTCGTTCTGCATTACAATTCGCTGCATCAGTTGCTGGCTTAATGTTAACAACAGAAGCTATGATCACCGATGCACCAGTTAAAGACTCTGGCGCACCTGCAATGCCTGATATGGGTGGAATGGGTGGAATGGGTGGAATGGGCGGCATGATGTAATAGATTTTAAATCTATTAGTCTAGCTCTAACCATTTAAATGAAAGCCTGAATAGTGATATTCAGGCTTTTTTATTCGCGGCTTATCAATATCTAAGAATACTTTTTATGTCTTAATTGTGGGCAAGAGAAAGCTATCTTCCTGCCAAGCCTAATGCCTTCTATGATACGAAAGCGGAAGTTAGCATCAATAGATTCTTGAGCTGTTTAGGGTGAACTACCACACCAGTATTGTATGATTAATTCTGTTTTTTATTATACTTTTATTGATAAACGCTGGTTCTATTTCGCCCACTATTTTTGGATTCATATAATGCCGTATCGGCTAAATTCACCCAATCGTCCATGGTTAGAACACTCTCGTTAAACTCTGCTATACCTATACTCACCGTAAACTCAATAGGTGATTCCTTATAGGTAATAACAGTCTGTTCTGCTGCGACACGTATACGTTCAGCTACCTTTATTGCACCTTTGGCAGTGCAGTCAATTAACAGTAAAGCAAACTCCTCTCCGCCATAGCGTCCTTCAACATCAAATGTGCGCTTTCCTTCAAGAATAATACTCGCTATCCGTTTTATTACTACATCTCCGGCAATATGGCCAAATGAATCATTTATTTTTTTAAAAAAGTCGATGTCCAACATCAGCAAACTACTTCTATGGTTTGTATTACGCTTAAGTCTGTTAAGCTCGTTAACAATACAATCTGACCAATATCGTCTATTATTCATATTGGTTAAACCATCGGTTATACTTACTTTTTTGAGTTTTTCTTTACTTCTTTTAAGCTTTAAATACATTCTATATTGAAAAATAATTAAGATAAAAATGGCAAAGAATCCTGTTGCCAATATAAAGCTAGTCTGTTTAGATTCTAATAAAAGCTGCTCTACCACGACCTTGCTTTTTTGCTCTTCGTTAATAACGTTATTGAGTGCATTTCGGACATTTAGTATATTACTCTGTTGACTTTTTTTTATGGTTAAGTATTTTTTCCACCAGTATTTTTCTAGTGTCGCTCTTGCCTCAAGATAGTTTTTGTTATCAAAGGCAAGTATTGATTCAATTTCGATAAATTCATCAGGTATCGGTAAATCAGGTTGTGAATCAAAATAGCGCTTGGCTAAATTGAGATAATAGTGTGATTCTTTTTCATTTTTATTGGTTGCATAATAAAAGGACAAGATGGTATTTAACCAAGCTTGCCAAAATTCATTCTCAGTTTTTACTGATATTATATAGGCTAACGTCTCAGGAGGTAAACTTATCTTATTACGCGCTTTAGTGTCTAAGAACGCCAATAAAATAGAAACTTTACGTTGTTCATCAAGTGTTATTCCTGCAACCTTAAATAATTCATCAGCAACTTTGTTCGAAAGGTGTTGTTCATTAACGATTGATAAATGCCAATTCAAATTATTTAAGAAGATAGAACTATCAATCGGGTATAGATTTTTATTTGACGATCGAAATAACTGCAAAGTTAACTCAATATATTCATTAGCATCTTTAGAAATAGCCGATAATGCCCAGTGTATTGAAAACTCTTCAAAAGCAAAACTAGATTGACCACTTATTTTTTGAAGAGTATTTCGAAGTAGCTGATTTTCTAAAATAGGGAAGTCTTCTCTAATTGCCGTCATTGCAAGCGCTATATGGTAATGAATTTTTGCTCGTTTATCGATTAACTCCGGAAGAAGGCGTTTTAGATTTTCATGTGCAATTTTAGCCGGGTCTTGCATTTTTACCTCGCCGACAATTAAATAAACTTTGGCGACATCTATCGCACTCTGATTATTTATTTGGTTCGCTAGTGCATGTAAACGATTACTGTATATTTTTACTTCATCATATCGGTCTAAAAACATGCTATACACGCTGAGTTGAATGAGTAACTCTACTTTCTGCTTATTATCATCGGTTGTTTTTAGGTCAGTAACTAGTTTTTCACGTAAGTCGTTCGCTGAATAACCTTGTTGATTTATTAAGTTTAATATTTCATCAATTTTTCTTGAATCAATGGCTTTAGCAAATAGCTCAGTTGAAGAAAAGAATAAAATAATAAAACTGAGTATAATAAAAAGGGTGCTCCTAGAGCGCGTATAAATCTGATTCATTACTGCTTTCCAATAAACGGAATGGTGAAAAATTAATTGATACTATTAATTTATATACATATTTTCGTAAAAAGGCAATTTGTAAGAGCTAATATATCATCTGTTATTTTAATCAAGCGAAGCAAGCATCATGTTTTTCTACTTTGAGTGCTCAGAACATATTTTCTAAGTGGCTTTGGCCCCATATTCGTGATAAAGCATAAGACCGCTTCATTCTCGGACTGCCTAAGTACCTCACAAGCTAATGTCGGCTATTGGCTAGCTTTTGACCTAAAGAACAACCACTAACTAACGACAGCAAAGATACGATAGCTGACCTTTTACCGAAAATGTTTACCGACAGTTCAGTCATTTATTGTTGTTCGGTATAGTCATACTTTGAAGAGAGGAAATCCATTAATCACCTATTTCTATTATCTGCTATTATTTATATACCCCAAGCATTGTTTACTTGCTAGATTTGTATGTATTCAATTTAATAAATGGATTTGAAATGAAATTTACTCTTATTGTTATACTTTTTCTAATCACCATTTTTCCAGTAGAAGCTCAAAAAAATAGAGCTAGAGATCTAGGTATTCCATTCGTTGGTGAAACTGGAAAATACAATACAATAACAGACGTAAAAGGCGTTGAAGTTGGTTATAGCACTATCATTTCAGGTGAAGGTGATAGTACAGCAGGAAAAGGACCTATAAGAACAGGGGTAACAGCAATATTTCCAAGGGGGAAAAAATTTAGTCCTGTATATGCAAATTGGTACAGTCTCAATGGTAATGGTGAAATGACAGGAACGACTTGGGTAACTGAATCTGGCTTTCTTGAAACACCAATCATGATCACAAATACCAACAGTGTCGGAATTGTTAGAGATACTGTATTGAAATGGTATGTGGATACTGATTGGTATCAAGGTGAGGATTGGTGGTACACATATCCTGTAGTTGGTGAAACATACGATGGATTTCTCAATGATATTTACGGTTTCCACGTTAAAGAGGAACACGTTCTTGAGGCTATAGATAACACTACGGTTGGTGCTATTGCTGAGGGTAATGTCGGTGGTGGTACAGGAATGATGTGTCTGGGCTTCAAGTGTGGAACAGGAACATCATCTAGGGTTATTAAGATTAAGGATAAAACATATACCGTTGGTGTTCTCGTACAAGCCAATTTTGGTAGTAAAAAGAATCTAACGATTGCTGGAGTTCCAGTTGGTAGAGAGTTAAAAGATACTAAAAGTATGATATTTAACGCACCACCTAACTCTAGACGACAAGAGGGGGATGGTTCAATCATCGCTATTGTAGCAACTGACGCACCGCTACTACCGCATCAACTTAAAAGAATAGCGCAAAGAATACCATTAGGTATTGGCATTGTAGGTGGTAGAGGTAGTAATGGCTCTGGTGATATTTTCCTAGCATTTTCTACAGCTAATGAAAACGCATTCAATCGTGATGAAAATACTACCGTTGAAACACTTCCTAACGACAAAATAACGCCACTCTTTGAAGCGACAGTTAATGCTGTAGAAGAATCGATTATAAACGCTATGGTGGCTGCTGAAACGATGGTGGGGAATAACGGTAATACATCATATGCGATATCACATGACAAACTTGTTGATGTACTTAAGAAATATAATGTTATTCCGTAACATATTAATATTATAACGTTCTAATGACTTAACGCAGTTTTGAAAGTCCTTTGATGGCTAACTTAATAATTTTCTAATTCTTACTGATTTGATGCTAACAAAGATACGATAGCTGACGTTCCCCACCAATGAGTATGTGGGGATTTCGATGGTGAACATTTACACGTAAGTCGCTAAACCTGAGTGTGAACAATGCCACCAAAGCGGTCACTGAATACATTT
>JAQWHO010000048.1 GCA_029249355.1 Thalassotalea sp. | reverse complement strand
GTTTAATCAAAAAATTAATGGTGACTACGAAGAAATTCGCGATTTTATCATTTTACATTATTGTACTTCTGACCGTAATGATACGGATTTTTGGCGCTGGTGCCAAATCATGCCTGTTCCTGAATCGTTGAATGAAAAATTACGGCTGTTTAAAAAACGAGGTCAGATAGAGCATACATCGGATCAATTTTTCTCATCTGACAGTTGGTGTTCTATTTTAGAGGGGATGAAAATACGACCTGAAAAATATCACCCGTTAATCAATGCCTTTCATCAACAAGGTTTAACCAATACATTGAATGAAAATGTAAAAAATATTCGAGAAACGGTACTACAAATGCCCAATCATAATGATTACATTCAAACACATTGCCAAGCACATAGATGAATATTGAATGATCCAATATAGAAAAATTCCTGAATATACTGAACTAAGCAAAGCGCAATTTTTTGATGAAATTGCGCCGAATCAAAAGCCTATAGTAATACGTGGATTTACTAGCAATTGGCCTTTAGTTTCTGCGGGCAATAATACACCTGAAAATTTTGTCTCATATATAAAAAGATTTTATAACGGTAAAAAAACACAAATGGTGGTTGCGCCACCAGCCGCTAATAAACGCTTTTATTACAATGATGATATGACAGGTGTAAACTTTTTGAGTGGTGAAGAGCGGCTTGATTTGTTTTTAGGACGATTATTAGAGTTGAGCGATAGAGAGCTTTATCCTGCAATTTCAATGCAAGGAGCCGTAACTAGCGAAATTTTACCGGGTTTGTTAAGCGAGAATGGTTCTGACTTTTTTCCTGAAATTGAACCTCGTTTATGGATTGGTAACGAAGGCATTGTTAATACCCATTACGACGGCTCTGATAATGTAGCTTGTGTTATTGCTGGTCGCAGACGCTTTATACTTTTCCCCCCCGAACAAACGGGTAACTTATATCCCGGGCCACTTAATTTTACTCCCGCAGGCGCGCCAACGAGTTTAGTGAATATTGATAAACCAGACTTTGAACGTTTTCCTTTATTTAAACATGCTCTAGCAGAAGCTTATAGCATTGAGTTATCGCCCGGTGACGCCATTTTTATCCCTATGCTCTGGTGGCATAATGTTGAATCATTAGACAAAGTAAATGCATTAATGAATTACTGGTGGAATGGTTCTTCAGCACCCAATGCAGTGTCACCTAGTCCCATTGATAGTTTAAATATAGCGTTATTGGCGATGAGAAATATGTCACCTAAACAACGTAATGCATGGCGATGCTTATTTGATCATTATTTATTTAAGCAAGGAGTCGATCCCGCCGCGTATATTCCTGAACACCAGCAGCATTTATTAGGTGAATTATCACCTGAATATGTTGAGGCGGTTAAAGAATATTTTATTCAAAAGTTAAAAGTGAAGAGCAAATAGCAATGTTGAATAGTATGAATGGTTTAAATAAAGATAATAAACCTAAAAAAATAGTGATTGTTGGTGGCGGAACTGCAGGGTGGATGGCGGCGAATTTATTAGCCTGTAAATGGAAAGAAACTGAAGTTTGCTTAGTTGAGTCAAAAGAAATCGGCATTATAGGCGTTGGTGAAGGCAGTACTCCACATTTGAAATTGTTTTTTGACACCATTGGTGTCACTGATTCTCAATGGATGCCACGTTGTAATGCAACCTATAAAAACGGTATCACCTTTGATAAATGGTCGACGATAAAAGGCTTTGAATCTTACTTTCATCCATTTGCGGCGCAAACTGACGATATATTCACTGTACCGCTTTTCTTCAAAAATATCCACGCACGCATGCAAGGTTATAATGTTGATGCTCACCCTGATAGCTACTTTTTAGAAACTTACTTATCCCAAAATAATCTTGGCCCTTTGCCTAATGAGACTTTTCCCTTTGGTGTGGCTTATGGTTATCACTTTGATTCAGCACTTTTAGGACAATTTCTCGCTGAAAATGCTCAAGGTTTAGGAGTAAAGAGAGCCTACGGCACTGTCGACGAAGTCTTGCTGGATAACGACGGTAATATCAGCGCAATAAAACTCAATGATGGCAGCCAACTTGAAGCTGATTTTTTTATTGATAGTTCAGGCTTTAATGCCTTATTGATACAAAAAACATTAAAGGTGAACTATCAAAGTTTTCAAGAAAATTTAGTTAACAATGCTGCTGTTGTGATGCCTAGTGAAATAGCAAAAACTCTTCCTGTAGAAACTAAAGCAACCGCATTAACCAATGGCTGGGCTTGGCAAATTCCCCTTAGAGATCGTTTTGGCAATGGGTATGTTTATAGCGATGATTACATTGATGCCGAGCAAGCTGAAATTGAATTAAGAACGCATTTAGGTTTATTAGAAAGTGACGTTGAAGCTAGGCATTTGAAAATGAAAGTAGGGCGAGTGGAAAAACACTGGCATAAAAACTGTCTTGCTGTTGGGTTATCACAAGGGTTTATTGAGCCTTTAGAAGCAACGGCGATAGCACTTTCTTTCAATACTATTGCTCAGTTCATGCGATGCTTTGAAGAAGGCAAAGGCAGCAATAAATTTCAAGAAGCCTTTAATAACGACATCAACAAGCGGTTTGATGGCATCAGAGATTATATTGTCTGTCATTACAAAACGAATCAACGTAACGATACAAAGTATTGGCGTGATAATGCGGCAAACCAAAATACTTCAGAGGCGTTGAATCGAATTTTATACCTTTGGAAAAATAGCCAAGACTTTTCCGCTGATATGCATAAATACAACTTGATGGGCAGTTATCAGCCTAAATCGTGGGCGTGTATGCTCGCGGGCTATGGAGTATTCCCATCAATCAACCTAGATCAAACAGTAGATTATTCAACACATCAACACGAAGTTGATGGCTTACGCGATTTTATTCGGCGGTGCGGTTTGAATTTTAATAAACACCAAGACCTACTAAAAATGAACAGTTAGAGGAAAATTTTTATAGTCGCAGCAGTACTTTTATTTTAACAATCAATTTTTAAGTGAACTTAAATGAATATTACAATTTCAATACGTTTATATTTTTTATTGCTATGTTTTAGCTTTCATTCTGCGGCATTAGCCAATATTAAGGTTGTCGGTTATTTACCTGCATATAATGGGTTACTTGAAAATGCTGAATCTCAACAATTAAAACAGTTAACCCACCTTAACATTGCTTTTTTAAACCCTGATAAATCAGGGCAGTTTTTCAATAAAAATCAATTTACCTGTACCTATACGAAGTTTCAGCAATTACTCTCGAAAAAAGAACTTATTGAAACAATAAACATTGCGCAGAAAGAAGGCGTATTGGTCTCTTTTTCAATTGGGGGGGCAATCATTCCAAAATGTGGTGGAAATTGGCAGTCTTTATTATTAGCTGAAAATCGCAAATTAATGGTGGGTAACTTATTACAGCTTGTCGATACCTTTAATTTAGATGGAATTGATATTGATTTAGAAAGCCAATTATTAACCAGTATTAAAAACGACGGAAATTTTGTCCCTTTTATTCAAGCCTTATCAAAAGGATTAAAAGCGAGAAATAAAATACTATCAGCGGCAACAGGGTCGTATGTAGGGGGAATGATCCCTATTGAAAGTTTGCCTTATTTTGATTATGTCAGCCTAATGTCTTATGACGCTATTGGTCCTACGTGGGGAAATGCCGGTGTTGAACATGCCACAATTGAACAATCAAACCGTGATATAAAGCTTTGGTTAGAGCGAGGTTTAAAGCAGCATCAATTGGTTTTAGGCGTGCCATTTTATGGCTATGGCTTTGGAAAATTTAAAGCTAATTACACCTTTGCTCAAATTATAAAGGAATTTGGTAAAGCTTCGGCTGAGGGGGATTTGATAGGAGAAGCCTGCTCTAAATGTGATTATGTTACTTATAACGGTACTTCAACACTTATTAAAAAAACTAATTTAGCTATGAAACATGGCAGTGGCGTGATGATTTGGGAATTAACCCATGATAATAGCGATGAGCTTTCATTGCTAAATATCATCAACAAGCAAATATTGAAAAGTAGTGCTTTCTAAAATTAATCAAATTTTGAATCTCTATACTGCTTTGGTGACATCCCGACTATTTTTTTAAATAGTCGGGAAAAGTAGTAAGGATCACCATATCCTAATGATTCCGCGATATGTTTGATTGAGTCATTATTATTATCAAGTGCGGTACAAGCATATTGCATTTTCATGTTTATAAAGTGCTGTATAGGCGAGGTATCTGTTAATTCTTTAAACTTTTTCGAAAAGTGAAATTTTGATAACTGACTATAATGAGCCAAAGTATCTAAACTTAAATCTTGATGGATGTTATTGCGCATTAAACTTTCAACCGCTTCTATATCAAAATGACTATTTTGATTAAAGGCCGATAACCTCAATTGTAATGCGAGTGAACTTAACGCTTGCTGTAATAAATGTACGCCATGTATAACGTTGGTAGCTGTATATCCCCTATGACCCAAAGCAAGTAAGCTATCAAAGTCTTCAACAATATTCGCTAATAAGCCAACGTGCGCTAGGCCGTCATCCATTTTCATCAATAATCGCTCGGCAAAATCATCTGCTAATTTTCCAGTGAAATTTATCCAATAAAAACTATTTTCTTTGTGTGGTTTTATTGAAGTATTTGTCGAGAAAGTGAAAGGTTGGTGTGGACAACAAAGTACTAAATCACCACGTTTAACTTCTCGTTTTTTACTTTTGTGGTCTAGAATTCCACTACCCGATTGACAATAAATTAAACTATGATGATGTGCATTTTGTTGTTTTATATTTAAGTTTTTATGACTTATCGCTTTACCCAGCGACAAAGGGTGAAGCCCGGCAGTTAAAGGGTGGATTTTAAGTTTTTTTAATAAAAATAATGGAATCACTAATCGAATGTGATCATTTAAATCTTGTTGGTTACTCTTTGTTTTAGTATTTGATTGTGTTGAAGACATAAAGTAAACGATATAAATGATAGTAAATAACAATATAGTCCATCAATTTAGCAATAAAATCAATTTTAACTAGAGTGGTAGTGTGTGAAGATATGATTAATATAAAAATATTTTCACAAGAAAACACTAAACATCATTTATTAACTGCATTTTTTATAATCATGTAATTAGTAAAACACCGAAAAGTGAGTTTGTTATGACGACTGAACGTTACCAATTAAAAAATAAAGTTAGAATTGTTACTGCGGCTTCCCTATTTGATGGTCATGATGCGGCGATTAATATTATGCGTCGAATTCTCCAATCAAGTGGCGCTGAAGTTATTCATTTAGGTCACGATAGAAGTGTTGAGGAAGTGGTTAATACCGCTATTCAAGAAGATGCTAACGCGATTGCGATGACATCATACCAAGGTGGTCATAACGAATACTTCAAATATATGTACGATCTACTTAAAGAGCGTGGCTGTGAGCATATTCGTATTGTAGGTGGTGGTGGCGGTGTCATTCTTCCTGATGAAATTAAAATGCTGCAAGATTACGGCATCACACGTATTTATTCACCTGATGATGGCCGTGCGCTTGGTTTGTTAGGCATGATTGATGACATGCTTGAACGCTGTGACTTTAAAACCGGTACTAATGTAAAAAAAGATGATGTCGCTAATCTTAAGAAAAATGTCCCTTTACATGAAACCAAGCAAGCAATTGCTCGCCTAATTTCAGCAGCAGAAAATGCGCCAGAAGAAAACAAAGCGGCGTTAGAGAAAATTCGTAAAATATCAGCAGCAAGTAAAACGCCAGTATTAGGTATTACGGGTACCGGTGGCGCAGGTAAGTCTTCATTAGTGGATGAATTGATCCGCCGTTTTTTAATGGCGACAGAAGACAGCAAAATAGCGATCGTTTCAGTTGATCCTTCAAAGCGTAAAACAGGTGGAGCCTTACTTGGCGATAGAATTCGTATGAATGCGGTAAATAATGATCGCGTTTATATGC
>JAQWHO010000047.1 GCA_029249355.1 Thalassotalea sp. | reverse complement strand
GATTTAAATAGTGGCATTCATGCGATTGAAGTTAGAAATAACGGGTTAATTGGGGGCGCTGATCCACGTCGAGAAGGTAAGGTTATGGGAAAATAGTACTTACCTAAATTTTTCACATTTTAACTATTAATATAATAAATAGTATAAAGATAAAATAAAACGGCCATTTAAGGCCGTTTTTTATTAAATTATTATTTAAAATGGGTCTTTTAATATTTTATTGATAACCCATTTGTCATCTACTTGAAGTAATGAAACACGTTTTACGTCTTTGAATTTTTCATCTTGATACTTGCCATTAAAATAAACAGTGATAACCGCTTTATTTTTAAATTGTTCTCTCACTTTTACACCGCTGTCATCAGGCGTAATTTCAACACTATCATACGATAAATTGAAAAGGTGCCTAGCAACGGCTTGTGTTGATTTATAATGCAAAATAATTCGAGCTAATTTAGGCGAACAAACCGAAGCTGCCTTTTCGATATCTTTTTCATTATATAAAGCATTAAAAAATGCAACGGTCACTAACTCTGGGTTATCTAATTCACTGATAGGTTCTTCACTTTTATCACAACCTAGCAATGCAAAAAGTATTAAGATAATTGATGTTTTGACATATTTATACATAGAGAAATTTTTAGCCGAATCGATAATAAGTAATATCATACCTTACTTTAAAGTCTAAGTTCTACGGCTTTATCATGCTAAGTAAAAGATATTAATGAATATTGTGATCATTATTATAGGGACTGTTGATCTTTCGAGAATATTTTTGCAGCAGTTTGTTGGGGATTTATACAAGGCAGAGCCTTTGTAATGTGGTTGTTCCACATAAAAAGGTAATAACGCCGTAAAAATGACCAACAAACGCTGTCCGAAGGATTCGGCTAAGATCGTTTTACTCTTTGTTGAGTAGTATTTGCTTAGAATGACTAGGCTACACAATACTCGCCCCGATTAAAACGATTTTATCTCGAACAAAATTTAACCGCGAAAGATCAACAGCCCCTAGTCTTTTTATTAAAAAAGGTGCCGAAGCACCTTTAATAAATTTTCAAATTAAGTCAGTTAAATCAGGAGATATGTTCCTGTTTAATTGTCAGATAATTTATTGAACAAGTTCTTTATCTGAAAAAGTATCTGTAAATAATGCACTAGATAAGTAACGTTCAGCAGAGCTTGGTAAAATCACCACAATGTTTTTATCTTTATTTTCTGGTTTTTCTGCTAATCGTTTAGCCGCCACAACGGCTGCACCTGAAGAAATACCCGCTAAAATTCCTTCTTCTTTCATTAACTTATGCGCCATTGCCATAGCGTCGTCATTAGAAACTTGTTCTACTGCATCGATAACGCTTAAATCTAAATTTCCAGGAATAAAGCCAGCACCAATACCTTGAATTTTATGAGGGCCGGGCTTTAATTCTTCACCAGCCATTGCTTGAGAAATAACAGGAGAATCTACAGGTTCAACAGCAACTGAAAGGATATTTTTTCCTGCTACGTTTTTAATATAACGACTAACACCTGTGATTGTGCCGCCCGTTCCTACACCAGCGACAAAAATATCGATATTGCCATCGGTATCTTCCCAAATTTCTGGGCCAGTTGTTTTTTCATGAATTTCTGGGTTTGCTGGATTATCAAATTGACCTAATAATACAAACTTTTCAGGATCAGAATCTTTAATTTCTTGAGCTTTAGCAATAGCGCCGCCCATGCCTTTAGCACCATCAGTTAATTCTAATTTTGCACCTAAAGCAGATAATAGTTTTCTGCGTTCTAAACTCATTGTTGCAGGCATAGTTAACGTTATGCCGTAACCTCTTGCTGCGGCAACAAAAGCTAAAGCAATACCTGTATTACCACTGGTTGGTTCAACAATTTCTTTACCTGCCGTTAACTCGCCACGTTTTTCTGCATCCCAAATCATATTTGCGCCAATGCGACATTTAACACTAAAGCTAGGGTTCCTTGACTCTACTTTAGCAAAGACGTTTCCACCAGTGACTCTATTAAGTTTTACAAGTGGTGTTTTACCAATCGCTGTTGAGTTATCTTCAAATATATTAGGCATTTGCAATTCCTTTGGTACATTAATAGGAGAATATCGTATGAAAATTAAATTAAGCATTTTAATTCTCATTTATTACTGACTAATATTAGCGATTATTTGTTTAAAAAGAAGTGACGATTCGTTATATCTTATATTCTAAAATGGAATAAGTAACTTTAAAATGGAAAAGTTGAGTCATTTTTTTTGTTTTTATAAACGTAATATTATCGCCCATTTGAAAAGAATTAAGGTGCAAAAATTTGCACCTTAATGTTTTAAGTAAGTATTAAGTGTTTATTAAGGCATCCAAGCGTAGCTGATTTTAGTAAAAAATGTACGTTGCTCACGCTCTAAATTATTCAAATAATCATCTTGATAACTATTATCAGAATAACCTAAATAAAACACTGTTTGAGGGTTAAGCTTATAGGCATAAATTAGTTGGCTTGATAAGTTTTTATTTCGTTGAGAAACATTGATGTAAGGATTGTTATCAGGATTACGGTCAATATCACTATAAACTAAGTTTAGCTTCAAGTAGCTATGGACATCAAATTGATAAGAGATACGTAATTCAGTTAAGTCTGCTTTATAAACATTTCCTTCGTTAGTATCGAGTTTGCTATTAGTAAAATAAAGCTCTGCTTCCAAGTGACGAGTAAAGTTGTATGAAATGTTTGAGAAAAACTCTCTGTATTCACCTAAGCGATTATTGCGATAATCAATTTTATCACCAATTATTAACTCAGTTTCTAAATATAACTGTGGGGCAGGTTGAATTGTCGCGTAAAAAGTGGCTAATTTTTCAGTAAAACGAGTTGTGTTACCATCTATAGCCAAATTTGATTCGTCCTCACGAAGACCAACTTTGTCGGCATAAGTAAACATAGCATCAAACTTTGATAGCATTGGTCCGTCAATGGTAAAGCTCGTGGCGAGTGTTTTATCTAATAACTCACCTTTTTCATTATGCTTTATTTGCTATAAGCCTGAAACTTTTGCTTCTTGCCAAAAAGTATCTTCTTCACCGTAAAAAAGTCTATCGAGTAAAACTTTGTCTGATTGATAATCGGCTCTTGGCATATAACCTAAATCAGCTCTAAAGTTTTTGCCGATATTTTCATGTTCAGCCGTTACATTCCAATATTCAGAGTTGTGCTCAAATGTTGCTTTTAAAGCTTGATCAGAAATTTCTTTGTCGAATTTTGTCCGGTGAACTTGTTCTGAAAATTGGCAGTTGCCAAAAACGCAATCAACATCCATAGCTTTATCACAATCGCTATCATTTTCACCGTAACAAAAGCTTTGATATAAGTCAGCAGGGTATTCAGTACTCGATGTGAGTATTTGCCCTGAAAGCGAATTGGAGTCATCAAGGCGATATTTGCTGTCTAATCCCATTACATAATTATGATAATCATCTGCGGTTCTTAAGGTACTGATAGCTCCAACAGAAAGGTTATCGGTAAAGTCATATCTATATTTAAAAGCTACAGAGTGACTTTCCCTGTTTAACGTGGCTAAATCAGAGCCAGTATTACCCGGAACGAAAAAGTTTGTTTCAGTGTCATTGGTAATAAATAAACCGTAACTATGCGATTGCTCTGTACCTGTTAATTTTGCCCCATAGTCTGGGTCTGCAATATTTCGGGTGTAAACCAAATCATAATTACTGGCAAAATAGTCAGCATTTTCTAAAAAGAAAGGGCGCTTTTCGTCATAAAACAATGAATAGGTTTTATTAATACTTAACTGACCTGAGTCAACTTCTACTGTTGAAAAATCGGGATTAAGCGTGACATTTAATAAGGTATTTGCATTGATGCCCCAGCGAATATCGACTCCTGCGTCTACATCATTTTCACTGTGCCAATCATCATTAGGATTGTAAATATCTTTAGTTTGATTTTTATTAGCAACCAGAGAAGGGGTTACCATTAGGTTCTTACCTGTTTTGGCTTCTTTAAACCCTTGTATTTCTGGATATTGGCATAACCAGCAATCATTATTTCTATCTAAAGGGATATGTGAAATACGTACTCGAGTATCTCTTGGGTATGAGCGAATTAATTCAAAAGCCCATGTTTTTACATCGTTATTGTCTTCAAAATTTAGTATGCGGTAGGGGATCGCTATTTCTACTTGATAGCCATTAGGGGTGATTTTACCGTAAGAGTCCCAAATACCATTCCAAGAGTCGTTGCTGCTGCCAGTCATTTCATTTTTGATACTATCGAGTTGAACGCCAAATGGATTGACAAAAAACTCGTAATTTAATCGACGGTTGTTATAGGTATCAAATTTGATACCGACTATATCATCTCCCCAACGAGTGTCTCTATCACCTAAGAAAGCTTGAATTTTTTCAGGCTCAGGATCTTCAGCAATAAAACTGACATAAATATATTCGCCATTTTCGATAATTTTTGCTGACGTTTTTACCGGACTAGGTTTGTTGTTCCAAGGGTAATTTACATTCGATAAATCAAATGATTTAGCGTGTTGCCATATCTCATCGTTTAATTCGCCATCCACTTTTGCTGAGAGTGACGAATGTGGCATATCAATGGTTTTATTTGTTATTTCTTGTGCAAAGACTTGCTTGGGATCGTTTAAAAACAAAACCAATAAGCAAATGGCGAGAAAGCAGTAACGACTGATTAACTGCATTGAGAGTGCTCCAAATTTTTATTGTTTTTTTTATTTTTTGACTGCTTTTAATACAGTACTTCCTTTGACATAGATTTTTACAAATATACTCTACTAATACAATGAAATATTAATAAATTGTTAAATAAAAAAGCCGCAATTAAATGCGGCTTGAACTTACTTTTATTTATTGTTTCGTCCTGAAATATGCTTACTTCATCCATGCATAGCTAAATTTCATAAACATACTTTGTTGGTTTTGTTCTAATTCACTGAAGTTTTCTTCGGCATCATGATGATCAGAATAACCTAAGTAAAACACTGTTTGTGGGTTTATTTTATATGCATAAAGTAACTCTGAAGAGAAGTTTTTACTGTGTTTAGTTATATCTTCAGGATCTTCATACAAATAATTGTATGGGTTTCTCGTGGTGTTATTATAAACCATAGTTAAACGAATAAAACTTTTAACACTGAACTGATACGTAGCTCTAATGTCAGTTAACCGAGCAGTGAATAAGTTCGCACTATCAGCATCTAATTGATTGAATACTTGTTTAAAACGAATCTCTAGATGCTTATTGGCGTTCCAGTTAACTGTACCGTTAATTTGTTTAGTTAAGCCTAACCGGTTGTTACTAAAATCTATTGCATCACCATATTCAATATTTCCATTCAAACTTAAACCTAAGATAGGCTTTATCCTTGCAGATAAATTTACTCTGTTCCCCGAAAATAATGAAGTATTGCCATCAATATCTAAACTACTATCATCTATTCGACTACCTACTTTATTTCTATGAGTTAAACCTAAGCGAATATGAGAGCTATATTTTGCATTTATTTGCGCACTAACGGTAAGTTTTTCTTCTATAAATTCATTGTTATCATTTTGAATTTTATGCCAATTTGAAGACAATTTTGCTTGGGACCACCACATGCCTTGTCTTGCATACCATTTTCTATCTGTGCCAACAGCAAGCCTGTTGTGATCAACCCGTGAAATAAAGCCTAAATCACCACGGAATCCTGCATTTTGTTTATTATAATTTGCGCGATAAGACCAATGAGTATCGTTGTGATAATAACCAACTTTAAAAGCATTACCGCTAAAAGGACCGTCTTGTTTTGTTCTTAAAACTTTCTCATTATAATTACAGTCACTAAATTGGCATTGCACTTCTTCTGCAGATAAACAATCAGAAGGATCTTCTGAGTCGCAAAATTGTTCAAATAAATTTGACGGGTATTCTGTATTTGAATAAAGAGATTGAAACTTAAAAACATCATTGGTGGTTAATCGAAATCTAGCATCTATGCCATGAACAGAATTTTCATAATTATCCGCCATTCGCAAGGTACTGATCCAACCTAACGTTACGTCAGCATTGTAATTATATCTATATCTAAGCGCTGTTGCTTTTGATTCACCTTCAATTTCAGCAATCGAAGATGACCTGTTTCCAGGTATTAAAATGTTAGTGCTATCATCATCGGTTACAAATAGACCAAAAGAATGGTCGTTCTTTCTGCCTGTTAATTTAGCGCCATAATTTGGGGCATTAATATTTCGCGTATAAACAAGGTTATAATCCGAATCAAAATAATCGGCATTATCTAAGAAAAAAGGGCGTTTTTCTTGAAAATTAAGCGCAAAATTATTATTAACATTCAGTTGAGCATTGTCTGTTTCAACAGTTGAAAAGTCAGGGTTGATGGTTGCATTTAATAATAAGTCGGGTGTGATCCCCCAGCGAATATCTAAGCTCACATCGTTATTATTGTTTTCTTCCCACTCACCATCATCATTTTTTTCTTCATTCATTCCAGAAACTAATGAAGGTGCAACGGTTAGGTTATCTCCCTGTTTTGCTCCTTTAAAACCTAAAATTGTATCTAATTGGCAAAGTTCACAGCTGTTATCTCGTTCCAGCCGTATGTTTGATATTCGTAAACGTTCCTCTCTTGGATACATGCGTAATAACTCTATTCCCCAATCTTGGATGCTCTCTTTTTCTTTAAAATTTAACATTCTTAACGGTAATGCCATTTCAACTATATAACCTTTATCGTTAATTTTTCCTGCGCTATCCCAAATACCGTCCCACGAGTCACTTTCTTTCTTGGTTACTTCACTCTCAATACCGTCAATTTGCGAACCCATTGGATTAACAAGGAATCGATATGCTGTTCGTTGATCGTTATATGTATCAATCTTGATGCCGACAACATCATCTCCCCATGATTTATCGCGATCTCTTAAAAAACCTCTTATTTTACTAGGTTCTGGATCATGCGCTATGAAAGCTAAATAAAAATTTTGTCCATCTTCCATAAGTAATGCTTCTGTTTGCACAGGGCTTGGCACATTGTCATAGGGACGAGTAACATTGTTTACTAATACTTTTTTAGCATTCTGCCATTGTGGTTCATTCAGTTGAGCATCAATGGTAATCGCGCCTGAAATTTTAGGAATAATAACTTTTTCGTCGGTATTATTTTGAGCATAACTGATTGGAAGTGTAATAGAGCAGCAAATAGCTAAAGCCCAAAGAATACATTTTGTGACAAAAATCATTGATGTTCCAGTGATTGGTCTGAAGAGTAAAATTTTTGTTATTTTAAAAAGGTTATTACTTGTGTCAAAGATTTATCGATGATTAGCCTTTTTACTAAGTTTAATGGGAAATGAATATAAAAGTTATTTATACTTTGCAAACATATGGTTATTAAGATGTTAATACGATTAATTTTTATTTAGTAGTCGAATCTTATGGGTAACTGCTGCATAATCTTCTTAAAGTTAAATAGTTATACTGATTATGTTTATTTCAATTTTAAATCTTGCTGGTTTAGCATGTTTTTTAATGTGTTGGTTTGGTTATACAATTTTCGCTAAAAGAAAAGCAAAAGACACTAACTTTATCGCTAAATGTTTACATCAGCATCGTATTCACTGGATGTATGAAGTGATCACGCGTGATATTCGGGTGGGCGAAGCTGCGTTACTGGCAAATTTAGAACGAAATATCGCTTTTTTTGCTTCCTCTACCTTACTGGTTTTAGCCGGTGTATTAACGCTATTTGCTCAAGTTGAAAAGCTAGAGTCAGTGATCCAATCAATTCCATATGCTGAATTATCCTCTCATTCTGTCGTACAGTTTAAGCTTGGTTTATTGGCGTTTATTTTTGTTTTAGCTTTTTTTCAATTTACTTGGTCAATGCGTCAATATGGTTTTATTAATGTGATGATAGGCGCTGCGCCAATCGATGAATCAGGTACCAATGAAAATTTACGCCGTTACGCTAAACAAATGGCGATAGTGCAAGACCAAGCGGCACATTCTTATAATTATGGCTTGCGCTCATATTATTTTTCGATGGCTGCTATTTGCTGGTTTTTTCATCCATTATTATTTATTTTTGCGAGCTTATTTGTGGTTTATACTTTGTATATTCGCGAGTTTAAATCTAAAACAGTAAAAGCAATTACTGCAGGGCAAGAATTTTTAGATATTGAACGTAGCAAGCGTTTCCCAACGAATAATAAAAAATAGTTAATATGAGTCATAGATTCGCACAATATACACCTGCTGATTTTGATGATTTTGACTGTGTAAAAGTATCAAAGGTTATTTACCTTATTTTGATCTTTGTTTTAAGAGGCTATCTTGTTTGGTTAATGTCTGTATCAAATTTAAGAGATAAAGTCGGGGTTATTCAATGGATTTACCCTGAACCAAGCCTTTTTTATTTAAGCTTATTTTCAGGTAGTTTAGGCATATTTGTATTAATCATTTTATCTTTGAGAAGACCAGAAGCAAGTCGCTGGGTACAAAATAGTTGGCAATATATTCGAGCTATTTTGCTGTGTTCATTAGTGTTTGATTTATTAATAAATATTGTTGGATATTTTTACTGGCAGTTACAATCATTAACATGGTTGTTTATTAATGTCTCCGTCGTATTGGGGTTTTGTCTTTTTTTGTACAAGAGTAAACGAGTACAAATAAATATTAATGAATTTCCAGAAAAACTGCCCGAATAGATTACCAACGGCAAATAAGTAATTAAATAAGTTAATACATAAGCAAATATATTTATCACGTAAAATTAAAGTAACAATAGGTAAAGTTTTGACAATAGAAGATAACAAAGAACAACGAATCGTTATTCTTGATACTGAAACAACAGGGATAAACCCTAGAGAAGGGCACCGCATTGTTGAAATTGGTTGTGTCGAAATGATCAATCGACAACTTACTGGTCGTACTTATCACGCTTATATAAAGCCTATGCAACATGGCATGCAAATGATAATGGACCAAGAAGTTATTAATATTCATGGTTTAACCGATGATTTTCTCAGTGATAAACCTCAATTTAATCAAGTAGCTCAAGAGTTTATTGATTTTATTAAAGGTGCTGAACTTGTTATTCATAATGCTAAGTTTGATGTTGGCTTTATGGATCATGAATTTGCACTAACCAAACGTGGTTTACCGATGACAAATGATATTTGTACGGTAACCGATACGTTAAAAGTATCTAAAGATGAGTTTGGCTCTCCTAAAACCCTCGACTTTTTAGCTCGACACTTTCGAGTTGATAAATTAGTTGATCGTACCTATCACGGGGCATTAATTGATGCCCAGCTATTAGGTTTTGTTTATATTGAAATGACGCGTAAGCAGTCAGCTTTGAACTTATCAGTAGGTGATGGGAATTCAGACGGTCAAGACGCTAATGCAATCAGACGTTTACCCTCAGAACGTCAAAAATTAAAGATTATCTATGCAACTGCCGATGAAGTGACAGAGCATAAAAAAAGATTAGCAATTGTTGCTGAAAAAGGGAGCGAGCCAATATGGCAAAATTGAGTTGGTTAAAAGTATGGGGAATGATGGCTGTAGTCTTTTTACCTAACTTATTATTAGCACAAGATAGAATGCCTGATGTAAAATATTATGAGCAAGATGATATTACCAATCAAATTCCATACTTTGATAATCGATTCCATATTGATGCACAACTTGATGAAATAACATTACTTTTCTATCGTAAAAGCGGTACACCTCCGATCATTTTGGTTCGCCCAGATGGTAGTAAAGTAAAAGTTAATAACTTCCCTAAAGACAAAATGGAGTGGTTTGACGATAGAACGTTTGATTTAATTACTATTAAAAAACCTATGCCAGGCCCTTGGCAAGCAATAGGTGACATTTTACCTAAAAGCAAAATTATGCTGGTTTCAGAAATCACTTTAAAAGTTGATCCAATTTCTGAAATTGTCTTGTCGGGTGAAACGCTTAAAATAATTGGACAAATTTTTAATAGAGATCAAGTAGTTGAAGACCCCTTGTTCAATGACGTGATAAAACTCGATGTTGATTTTTTCAGTACTAACAATACTAGCTTTGATAACTTTGGTGCTGCACCGGTTGAAATTGGTTCATTTCGTGATGACGGTTATGATTTAGATGAATATGCTCAAGACGGAATATTTACCGCTGAATTTGTTTTAGATTTCTCTCCTGGTGAATGGGTGCCCATTTATAAAGTGATCATGCCGATGGCTACACGTGAACTTAGACAAAAGCCGATTATACTGCAGCCGAATCCAGTCAATATTTCTGTTGAAACTACGACTGAACCTTTAGAATTTCACACGTTAACACTTAATATTGATGATACTAACGTTGATCCCAATAGTATGATTTTTCAAGGTAAAATTACTTTTCCAGATAAACAAACTGAACCATTCGCTATCATGGAAGGAGAAGGGACTTCTCGTATTAAAAAAATTGGCTATACTGAACCGGGTGTTCATCGTCTTAGTTTAAAGGCCTTTGGCGAGACTATTAATGGTCGAGAGTTTCGTTTAGTGGTTCCTGACTTTTCATTTAATGTTGATCGTAAAAACGGTCTATTAGTACCGACTATTAATGGCGAAGGTGGGGTTAAAAGCGAAGCTGAACAAGCCGCTGAAGATTTAGCGAAGCAAATTGAAGAAGACAAAGCCCAGCTTGAAATGGAAATTGCCCAAGCAAAAGCTGATCAAGAAGCCGCTCAACAACAAACATTGATTATTATTGGTATTTCAAATGTTGTTATCATCATCATCGCGTTAGGTGTTTTCTTTTTCTTAAGACGAAAAAAGAAACAATAATGTAAAACTTCAGATGAAAAATGAAAAGATTTGCTGAGTTTTTCCTCTTATTGCTCAGCAATTGTTCATATAGGTAAATGATTATAAAAAAGTGGTTGACGCATTCGATTGTTAACCGTATTATTCCCGCCGCATTCAACGACTTGTTGTTGAAAGCAGCGATTAAAATGCGGAGTGGTAGTTCAGTTGGTTAGAATACCGGCCTGTCACGCCGGGGGTCGCGGGTTCGAGTCCCGTCCACTCCGCCACTTAATCCCTGCTATTTGTATCATTGCGGAGTGGTAGTTCAGTTGGTTAGAATACCGGCCTGTCACGCCGGGGGTCGCGGGTTCGAGTCCCGTCCACTCCGCCACTTGATACATCAATAATAATTGTTTGCGCGAAATAATGCGGAGTGGTAGTTCAGTTGGTTAGAATACCGGCCTGTCACGCCGGGGGTCGCGGGTTCGAGTCCCGTCCACTCCGCCACTATTTCAAACGTGTCGAGCAACGTT
>JAQWHO010000046.1 GCA_029249355.1 Thalassotalea sp. | reverse complement strand
ATTGGTGATGCAATGTTATTAGGTAATTTGCTGCAATATCTTTTTGAACTCAATGTTGTTGTGGTGAGTACCAGTAATTGTGCGCCTAATGAGTTATATCGAAATGGTTTACAACGTGAGCGATTTTTACCTGCCATTGCCGCTATTGAGCAACATACTAAAATATTACACTTAGCTGGTGAGCATGATCATCGGCATCGAACTTTAACCTATGTGCAAAACTATTTTGAATTACCTCAAGCAACCGCTCAACAAGCATTTAGCCAGCAAAAGAACTTACATCAAAACCTATTAAATCGATTTAATTTAACACTTTCAGAACCTATTAAAGATAAGTTGAATAATAACTCTTGTAACGAGATTAATGTTTTAGGTCGTCCTATTCGTTATATTGCTAAAAATATTGAAGAAGATAAACAAACTATTTGTTTTGAATTTTCAGGTTTATGCCAAGGGCCACGAAGCCATTTTGATTATGTAGAACTAGCTAAGCAGTTTACTACCATCATAATATTTAATGTGCCGCCAATGAGCGGGCAAGCCTTTGAAAGAATTAAAGCGAGAGGCACAGAAGATAACGGTGCTAATATTAATTTTTCAGCAAAAGAAACCGGCGAACGCGAAGTGGTTTTAGCACCAATGGATGACGCGGTGAGGCGATTTATAGCATTAGTTGATGAATGTTACGATTGCCAGTTAAACTTAGTATTAACAGCTTATATGCCACTTAATCAGCTTTACAATAGCGGTTCATTAATGTTTGAATTTGAACGCACTAAAAGTCGATTAACTGAAATGGCATCACAAGAATATTTAAATAAACGGTCGGTTAAAGTAACACCTCGTATAAACATTTCTTGATTTTTGGGCGTATTGTCCATGATTATCATTATTTTGAATGATGATTGAATTTTCTTTATGCCGACAGCAATCGTTATATGGATTTTCAAGTACTACTTGAAGGCATGCTCACTTGCTTTGGTGTTAACTGATATCGCTGAAGAGGTGACCCTGTAAATGCGGTTACTCAGTTTCAGCAAATTATCAATAGCGCCTAATGCACAATTAACGCTAATAATGTGAATCAACTACTTTAGTCATCATCAAGAACAACCACTTTAATAATAGTGATCATTTTTTTCGGCACGGTTGGGTAACCTAAATGCTCACTATAGCCAACTTCAACTTGAGACATGGCTTCAAGTATGTCGTAACCTTCGATAACTTCACCGAAAACTGCATAACCCCATGAATTTCCTGGGTCTAAATTGGTGTTGTCATTAAGGTTAATAAAAAATTGATTCGTTGCTGAATGAGCGTCGCTTAACTGCTTCGCCATCGCAATGGTGCCTTCTTTATTTTTTAGCCCGTTGCCTGATTCATTAAATATAGGTTTATCGGGTTCTATTTCCATATAATTAGTTTGGAAGCCACCTCCTTGAATAAGGTAGCCCTCTTCTATGCGATGAATAAGCGTTTTATCGTATTGTCCGCGTATAACATAACCTAAAAAGTTATCGACCGTAATTTTGGCTCTGTGTCGATCAAGCTGAATAATTACGCTGCCCATTGACGTATCTATTCGTACTTTAGGCGATAAATTATCAGGCTGAATATATTGACCTTTGGTATTGGCTGCACTGAGCTGAAAAGATAATAATAGTAATAAAATCAATAGGGAAATTTTGTTCACAGTAGTACCTTTTTAATTAACAGTGCTTTTAAATAGTGTTTTTATATATTGACAAGTAAAGCTTGCGTTATTTTATACATAAAATGGAATAAGGTACACGTTAAGCGAATGAAAGTGCTACGCCATTTTATCATTTAAACCCAAGAGTTTGGCTGGTAAAATATCCTTAGTAATCCATTAACTCAAGAAAATAAAAATGAGTGCAAATATCCCTAATTGTCCTAGTTGTTCCTCAGAATATGTTTATCAAGATCAGTCTTTATTTATCTGCCCTGAGTGTCATTTTGAATGGAATCCTGAAGAGCCTGACGAAGACGAAATAATCGTTAAAGATATACACGGCAATAAATTAGCCGTGGGTGATAAGTTAACGTTAATAAAAGATTTAAGGGTAAAGGGCAGCTCTATTGTGCTTAAAATTGGTAGTAAAGCGACTATAAAACGATTACTCCCCGGAGATCATCCTCTTGATTGTAAAGTTGAGGGGTACGGCGATATGCTGATAAAAGCTGACAAAGTTAAAATGGCATAAAATAAATGAATGGATCGTTTCTTTGCATGTAGCAGCTCATCTTTGTCCTTACCTTTTTCGTGAGCAGGTTTAAGTTAAATTTGTCAGGCAGCTATGAGCGAAAAGGAGTCTATTTTGAATCTGCGTTAGGTAATAACATTTCTTTAGGTACTTTATTTTGAGCCATTGCCGCATGGTAGAAACCCTCATCTATGCCTAACTCAATAGCTTCATTTACCACTTTCAGTGCCTTCAAACTTTCTGCGATATCTTTTGCAAATGCAATGTGAATGTACCGTTTTTCGATTACTTTTGAGTCAAATGAAATTGCGCTTTGATAATTAATTAACTCAGTATTTAACAAGTAGTTACCATAGCTCTCTGACATCACGAAACGGTCAACCTTCTGATTGTAAAGTAATTTAAACCCTTGTTGAGCAGTAGCCACTTCTAAAAACTTATCAGCGTGATAGTCAGATAAAATTTTGTCATGTACACCCAACCGAACACTGGCAATTACGTTTTCATTATTTTTATTATCTTTATGATAAAAACCGCCAAATGCACCAATCCCTATTGGTTTAGACAATATTGCCCATTTCTCTCT
>JAQWHO010000045.1 GCA_029249355.1 Thalassotalea sp. | reverse complement strand
TAGAACCACCTGATCCCATGCCGAACTCAGAAGTGAAATGCATTAGCGCCGATGGTAGTGTGGGAGTTCCCATGTGAGAGTAGGACATTGCTAGGCTTCTAATTAGAGAAACCCGTAGCTTATGCTACGGGTTTTTTGCTATCTGCTATATATTAAAACTAGCACATCAAACATGTTAGTGTCGGTGGTGAAGAACGTGTGGGTCTGCTTTTCTTTATTTGAGAGAGACACCGTTCCTGCACATCTGCGTGATCACGGCATTATCGCATCCTTGCATGTCATTGCTAGGCTTCTATTTAGGTCGTTCATTGTTTAGTGGATTGCACATCAAAAGCCCGTTACATCATTAACGGGCTTTTTGATGTTTGAGACCATTTACTGATATGAGAGTGTTAAATTTCCTTCCAAAAAGCGAATTTAGATTTTTGATTTAATTGATACATAAAAACTTATATCAGTTAAAATATAATTATTAATTAATAGATTTAATCTAATTGGAACGTTTGTGACGGATACAGGTAAACGACTAAATAAATTTATCAGCGAATCAGGATTCTGTTCCCGAAGAGGTGCTGATAAGTTAATTGAAGAGGGCCGAGTTAAAATTAATGGTTCTATTCCAGAGCTTGGTACGAAAGTTCAGGCCGGTGATACAGTATCAGTAGATGGGCAGTTAATAGGGGCCATGCCTGCTAATAAATCTGATCGCATTTATATTGCTTACAATAAACCCATTGGTATTACCTGTACGACAGAGAAGCATGTAAAAGGTAATATTATCGATGCAATCGGACATAAAGAACGTATTTTCCCAATTGGTCGGTTAGATAAACCCTCAGAAGGATTAATCTTTCTTACGAGCGATGGTGACATAGTTAACAAAATACTACGCGCTGAGAATGCTCATGATAAAGAATATATTGTCACTGTAGATAAACCGATAAGTGAACGATTTGTTGAACGTATGTCTCGAGGAGTGCCAATTCTGGGGACAATTACAAAACCATGTATAGTTAAGCCACAAAGTAAATTTGTTTTTAGAATTATCCTTACGCAAGGGTTGAATCGCCAAATACGAAGAATGTGTGAATATTTAGATTATGAAGTGATCAAACTTAAACGTTCAAGAATAATGAATGTTGAATTATCTAATTTAAAGATAGGCCAGTGGCGAGATTTAACGAGAGAAGAAATGGCTGATATTAATAGTGCCGTTGCAAGTTCAACAAAAGTTGCTTTAACTACTGAAGATACAGCGAGGAAAGCAATAGTTGTTAATGAAGAACCAAAAACTAATATGAGTAAAACGAATAAAATTTATCATAATAAAGATGTGAAAAAGAAAAAATCTGAAACTCGATTAAGCTTAAAACCAAAAAAATAAAACACTTATTTCATGATCAAAAAAAGGAGCTTTAGACTCCTTTTTTATATTTGAGATTTAACTTAGTTATATTCTAGTTTTCGCGTAATGCTCTAAAACCTAAGTAATTAGATCTAAACCCAGGTGATAATTCTAATCTAACCGAAGCACGAGCTAATTTTGGAGCAAAATTCCAAGAACCGCCTCGAGCAACAACTTTATCACTGTTTGTTAGTTCCCAAACATTTCCTACAATATCGTAAAGGCCTAATTTATTCGCACGAAATGATTTTACGGGAGAAGTACTTAGATTTGACCATTTACTACCACAGTAAGCACAATTGGCTTTGCCATTACCGATATCTTCACCCCACCAATAGTTTTCAACACTACCAGCGCGAGCAACATATTCCCATTCCATTTCATTAGGTAAACGATACTTTCGTTCAGTTTGCTTTGATAGCCAATTCAAATATGCTTCGCTGTCTTTATCACTAACACATACCACAGGGTGATCATCTGTTTGCTTAAAGCCAGGATTACGCCAATTTAATACGCTGTTGTATTGTGGTTGACCTTCAACAAAAGCGGCACAGCCGTTTTCACTTTCAGCTTCTGTTACATAATTTGTTTCTTTAACAAAATGTTTAAAATCACCAACTGTTATTTGGTTTTGGCCAATGGCGAAAGATTTTAAGATTTGCTCACCTCTTGCTGGTTTTTCGTTACTTAACCCTGCGCCTTTCATGTCACCCATTTGAAAGCGGCCCGCAGGAACTCCAATAAGTTCTGGGCCTAGTTCATCACCTGGAAGAATATCTTGGATTTTTTCGCCATTAGCAAAATTGATTGATGCTTTTACCAATTCAGCTTTGATGGTTGAATTCTTGTTTAAACGAACCTGTTCACGATGATCCATATAGCCTGGTTTCGTGATAGTCACTTCATGGTTACCCGCTGATAACATGACTGAAAGCTTAGTCGAACCATAACTTACGCCGTCAATAAAAACTTCATCATCATATTGATCAGAGCGAACCGTTAATTCATAAAGTACAGAATCATCGTTTAATGATAAAGAGTTTCCAGCATCAACATTAACTGCGGCTGTTGCAGGGTGTTCTTGATCGTAAGTACAATAACGTGGCGATAAATTTAATAATTTACATGCTTCTGAGTTAGGCAAAAAGCCTTCTAATTCAACTGTTACTGTGGTGCTGTAATTACCTTGACCACTAAACTCTCCCGTAACGACTTTATGATTAAGTAATCTGACTTGAGCAGCAGAGTCGTCTTTATTTTGGTTAATTAAACTTGATTCAGTAGCGCGAGCAAATAAATTATCGACAAATGCTTTTGACGCTTTTTGTTTTGCTAAACGATTACTACGAGTAATACATTGTTTTAACGTTTCTTGAGCATCACAGGTAACGATTTGACTTGCGTCTAATTCACCTTGTTGATCAAATTCTTTTCTTAAGCGTTTAACACGAGCAATTCTAATTTCTTCTATCAACGCTTCACGTGCATTTGCTAAGGTGAAACGATCAACATTCGCTTGAGCTAATTTCTTTTTCAATTCAGAAAGTAAACTTACGCTTGTTTTGATGTCATCTTTATTTTGCTTCTGGTTTAAAATAGCTTGTCGATATGCATTTTGAGCTTGAACGATATCTTGCTCTGGATTATCAACCAAGGCTTCATACTGTTCATTCATGCTAAGTAATGCTTGATCACGAGCGGTTTTCAGCTCATCACCTTGACTGCGCAATAAACCTAATTTATCTGACTCATTGCCCACTTGGGTATTTAATAAACTTAATGAAGTAATAAAAGATTCATATTCAGCTTCTTTGCTACCTAATTGAACTTCTAGGCTTTCAACTGATTTATCTTGAAGTGGAGCCAATTCAAAAGCAAAAGATTGAGACCCAATGGAAAGACAACTAACCGTAATTGCGAGTAAAGCCAAGCGCATGTTTATTATTCCCGAACAATTTAGAATTCTATTCAATGTGCACTGTTATAAATATTAAGTGAACACAGAGTAACTTCAATTTATTAATTGATATAGTTTTGATAATCTCAATCATATTTCGTCAAGGGGTAAATCGCAAGTTATATAAAAAGAAACCTTTGATTTGTTATAGACTTGTCAATAAAACAACGTCAAAAGCCTTGTTTTTACGATAAATGATCAAGCGCTCTCGCCTTTGGTGAAATAAATGATTGTGAGTCGTCGACCTTAATCTAATATTTTCAAAAAAAATTAACGCTATTTAATTAAGCTATTTTATTGATTAAGCAAGTTTGCCGGTGAAAATTGATCAGTCAGTACTTTCGTATTATCTGACCAATCTTGTTCTTCTTTTGTTGATGTCATATTGCTAGAAATTTTCGCGATATCAACACCAAATGGCGTCAAGCTTGAGCTTAATTTTTTGACTCTTTCTATAATAATTTCGCCGGAAGGCAATGAGTTATTCGACGTTAAAATAATTCTGTTGCTGTTTTTTTGATTTCTGACATTATAAAAATCACCAAATACGGCTTTGTAAGTAGCGGATTCATGTGCGTATAAATCACTGACAGAAAAAGTGTTCGCAGATAAAACGCCGTCTTTTGTTAATAATGATTTAGTTTCTTCAAGAAACTCTTTGGTGAGTAAATGTTCAGGAATATAGTCACCATTAAAAGCATCTAATATAATCCAATCATACTTTTGCTTTTTCATTGCTGCACGTTTTACAAAAATTCTACCGTCTTGTACTTTACTCGTAATTTTATCATTCTCAAAAAAACCAAAATATTGCCGAGCCACTTTTATGACTGCTGGGTCAATCTCAATATTTTCTATGGTTGCTTGAGGGTAAAGCTGATGAAGCGAGTTAGACATAGTTCCGCCGCCTAACCCTATAATTAAAATGCTCTCAGGGGCTTTATCTAATAATAATAAGCTGGAGAAAAGTAATTTGGTATAATTGAAAACGAGCTTTTGAGGGTCATCAATATATAAACAACTTTGGTTTGTTTTACTGGTTTTAACATTGAATTTTAAACAACGTAAATTGTAGTTGTCTTCAACTATAATATTACGATATAGCGAACGCTCTTTATGAATAACTTTAGCGAATGAAACATTAGAGAATGTTACTAATAAGCAAATAACGAATAATTTATTCATGTATTGCTCCCGTCGAATTTTCATTCTTTGTTTTCGATAATTTATCGAAAGTAATCGCGATAAAGCCAAAAATTATTAATGTCATGCTGAAAGTAAAAATAATTGCATTCACCTCAAAGAATAAAACGAAGTAAAAAGAAGTGATTATTGTACCTAGCGCACTGCCTAACGTAGAAACAAAATATAACACGCCTGCTACTTGACCACTTTTGTCTTTATCGGTAACGAGTAATCGCACAGAATACGGTGAAATCATTCCTAAGATAATAGTAGGAATAAAGAACAATGCCATGGAAGCCGCTAATGAACCATATCGGCTATCTTCAATACTGATGAAAATAGCTTCCATAATATTTCCAGACCACAGGGTAATAGGTAGAACGGTGATACCAGCAAAAAGAAAAATACAACCATATCGTGTTAACGAGACATTTTTAGTTGAAAGTTTTCCGCCAATTAAATAGCCAAAAGATAAGCTAAGCATAAATACGGTAATGATACTTCCCCAAATATGCACACTACTGCCAAAAAATGGCGCTAAAATTCGCCCCCCTAAAAGCTCGATGCCCATTATTGAAAAGCCACTGCAAAAAGCGAGCAGATAAATTAAAGCGTTTTGATAATTGTTATTATTTTTCAAGTCAGTCACATAAAGGTATAAAAGATTAATAGGGTAAATATATTAACCTTAAGCGGCGATAAGTAGCTAGTGATTGTTGATGAAATAAAAAACGGACAATATTTTGTCCGTTTATCTTTTTGAGGATTTAGTTTGAACTAAACGTGTTAACTTAACATAGGCTTTAAAAATCTCGCGGTATGAGACGTTTTATGTTCTGCAACTTGCTCAGGTGTACCGGTTACTAAAATCTGGCCACCCCCAGAGCCGCCTTCAGGCCCTAAATCAACAATCCAATCAGCTGTTTTTATCACATCTAAATTATGTTCGATAACAACAATAGTGTTGCCATGATCACGTAAACGATGAATTACTTGAAGTAACTGTTTGATATCGTGAAAATGTAAACCGGTTGTTGGCTCATCAAGTATATAAAGTGTTTTACCCGTATCGCGTTTTGATAGT
>JAQWHO010000044.1 GCA_029249355.1 Thalassotalea sp. | reverse complement strand
ACCTTGTGAATGCTGATGTTCTACAAATAAAAGTTGCTCAAGGCGCTAAACCCGGAGAAGGCGGACAATTACCCGGTGATAAAGTATCACCATTAATTGCCAAATTACGTTTTTCAGTACCAGGTGTCACATTAATTTCACCACCACCGCATCATGATATTTATTCAATTGAAGATTTAGCTCAGCTTATTTTCGATTTAAAACAAGTCAATCCAAGCGCTGTTATTTCAGTTAAATTAGTATCTGGCCCAGGTGTTGGTACTATTGCTTCTGGTGTAGCAAAAGCCTATGCCGACTTTATTACTATTTCTGGTTACGACGGTGGTACAGCAGCAAGCCCACTAACATCAGTTAAGTATGCTGGTTGCCCATGGGAACTTGGTTTAGCTGAAGCGCATCAATCATTAGTAACAAATGGTTTACGCCACAAAGTACGTTTACAAGTTGATGGTGGATTAAAAACCGGTATCGATATTGTTAAAGCGGCAATATTAGGCGCTGAAAGCTTCGGTTTTGGTACTGCACCAATGGTTACGCTAGGCTGTAAATTCTTACGTATTTGTCATTTAAATAATTGTGCTACAGGTGTTGCAACACAAGATGAAGTTTTACGTGAGCAATTCTTTAAAGGCTTGCCCGATCAAGTAATGAACTACTTTAAGTTTATTGCCCACGATGTACGTGAGATTTTAGCAAGTTTAGGTGTTGAAAGTTTAGAAGCTATAATTGGTCGAACTGACTTGTTAGTGCCTTTATCTGGCATCACAGCTAAACAGCAAAAATTAGATTTAACGCCAATTATTGCACCAGTTATTGCTGGTGATAATACGGCGCTTCATCAAACAGAAGCAAATACTCCGTTTGATAAAGGTGTATTAAACCAAGAAATACTTGCCGCTGCTTTAGATGCTGTTGCACATAGCTCTGGTGGAGAATATCGTTTCTCAATACAAAATACAGATCGTTCAGTCGGTGCTTCACTTTCTGGTGAAATTGCCCGACAACATGGCGACCAAGGCATGGCTGCAACGCCAGTTAAAATATACCTAACCGGTACAGCAGGACAAAGTTTTGGTGTTTGGAATGCTGGTGGTTTAGAAATGACCTTAATTGGTGATGCTAATGATTACGTAGGTAAAGGCATGACCGGTGGTAAGCTAACCGTTAAGCCACCAAAAGGTGTTGATTACGCGAGCGAAAAAACCATGATCATGGGTAACACTTGTTTATACGGTGCTACTGGCGGTAAATTGTTTGGTTGCGGCCGTGCAGGTGAACGCTTCGCTGTTCGAAACTCGGGATGTCATGCGGTTATTGAAGGCACTGGCGATCACGCTTGTGAATATATGACAGGCGGTATTGTAACTATTATTGGTCAGGTAGGTGTTAACTTTGGCGCAGGCATGACCGGTGGTTTTGCCTATGTATTAGATGAAAATGATGATTTAGACATTCGCTTAAATCATGAATCTATCGAAACATTACCGATTGAAGATTTGACCATTCATCAAGAACATTTGCGTGGCATTATTAGTCAACATTTTGATGAAACAGGCAGCCTTCATGCACAAAAGATTTTAAATAATTTTGATGCTTATGCACCATTATTTAGATTAGTTAAACCAAAAGCTACTGACGTAAAAACGTTATTAGGTCACCGTAGCCGTTCATCTGCAGAACTTCGCGTTCAAGCACAATGATATAAGAACGCGAATTGAGGAAGAAACAGAATGAGTAAAAATGTTTATCAATTTATCGATGTAAAAAGAATCGATCCGCCGAAAAAGGCAATAGAAGCACGTAAAATTGACTTTGTTGAAATTTATCAACCGTTAAGTACTGATCAAAGTGCGGGTCAAGCAGATCGTTGTTTAGATTGTGGTAACCCTTATTGTGAATGGAAATGTCCCGTTCACAATTACATTCCACAATGGTTAGAATTAGTAACTGAAGGTAAAATTTTTGAAGCGGCAGACTTATGTCACTCAACAAATAGCTTACCTGAAATGTGTGGTCGCGTTTGTCCACAAGATAGATTATGTGAATCAGCCTGTACGCTTAATGAAGATTTTGGTGCTGTAACTATCGGCAATATTGAAAAATATATAACCGATACTGCATTCGCTCAAGGTTGGAAACCTGATTTATCAAATGTGGAAAAAACCGGTAAACGTGTTGCTGTAATTGGTGCTGGCCCTGCTGGGCTTTCATGTGCAGATGTACTTACTCGTCACGGAATAGACGCTGTAGTTTATGACAAGCATGCTCAAATTGGTGGTTTACTTACCTTTGGTATTCCGTCATTTAAGCTTGAAAAAGACGTTATTCAAACCCGCCGCGAAATTTTTGAAGGCATGGGTATTGAGTTTCGTTTAAATACCAATGTTGGTGTTGATGTTAGTTTTGAATCACTGAGTAATGAATACGATGCGGTATTCTTAGCGCTTGGTACTTATACTGACATGACTGGCGGTTTTGAGCATGAAGGTGCAACAGGTGTATATAACGCGCTTGATTTCTTAATCGGCAATACCCAAAACCTAATGAACATTACCGAAAATGCTAAACCTTACGTTAACTTTAGCGATAAAAAGGTCATCGTTTTAGGTGGTGGTGATACGGCAATGGATTGTGTTCGTACTTCGATTCGCCAAGGCGCTACAGAAGTTACGTGTGCTTATCGTCGTGATGAAGCGAATATGCCGGGCTCTCCTCGAGAAGTCCAAAACGCAAAAGAAGAAGGTGTAAATTTCCAATTTAATATACAACCTCTTGATATCGCCACGGATGAAAATGGCAAAGCTTGCGGCGTTAAATTTGTGAAAACACAATTAGGTGCTGCAGACGCGAATGGTCGTCGTAGTCCTGAGCCAATTGAAGGCAGCGAATTTATTATGGAAGCCGATGCGGTTGTTATCGCTTTTGGTTTCTTACCAAGCCCGCCGCAATGGATGAAAGATGCAGGTGTTGAGCTTGACTCTCGTGGTCGAGTTGTCGCGGTTGAAAACAGTAATTTTGCCCTGCAAACCAGCAAAGAAAATATTTTTGCTGGGGGTGATATGGTACTAGGTTCAGACTTAGTTGTTACCGCTGTTGACCAAGGCCGTAAAGCTGCATTGGGTATTTTAGATTACGTATTGAGTTAAACTAAATAACCTTCGTTTATAAAAGCAGCTTCGGCTGCTTTTTTTGTTTTTACTTTACAAATATCATTTAAAACTCAATCGATGAAAATAAGCTATATTAATAAGATGATGCCCTCACTTTTATTACATTAACAATGTATTTTGAACGGATAAAATAGTGACATGAAAACAAGCATCTTTCGCTATGTATTTTATTTTCTTAATTTTCCTTACCTATTTTTCATGGTTTTGGGTATTCAAGCTCAGGAAATTAAAGTTGTCACAGAGTATCTTTCTCCCTACCAAACTAAAAATCCAGACGGTAGTTTAGGCGGGTTTTCAACAGAAGTCGTTCAAGCATTATTTAAACAAGCGAATAAGGAACCTCTTTTTATTGTTTTGCCTTGGGCAAGAGCCTATGAAGTGGCAAAGTCAGAAAAAAATGTCATGATTTTTTCTATGGCCCGTACAAAAGAACGCGATACTTTATTTCATTGGGTGGGCAGTTTAACAGAAGTAAAATTATACTTTTGGGGTCTTAAAAGTAAATTTCCAAAAACTATTGATAATATCGAGCATTTAAAGAGCTACAAAATTGCAACAGCTCGATATTCAAACGCTGATCAGTATTTAATGAATAATAATTTTCATAACATTTATAAATTAAGCAATGAAGATCAAAATTTGCAAATGCTTTTTACAGGCCGTGTTGATCTTATTACTACCACTGAGAAAACACTTAAAAGCAAATCATTAAAGCTCGGATTAGACTTTGAAAAGCTTATAAAAGTAAAAGAGTTTAATGAATTAAATAATGATCTTAACTTAGCATTTAACCTACAATCAGATCCCAAAATAGTCAAAGAATTTCAACAGGCTTATTCAGTAATAAAAGCAAAGGGTATTATTAAAGCACTAAAGAAAAAATGGAGCATACCCCACTAAAAAAGATTAATATAACTAATATGAATAAATTTATTGAAATGAATACTATCTTAAAACTTACCGCCGCCATCATTATGTCAGCTAATTTTTTTGTTCAAGCACAAGAAATTAATGTTGTCACCGAGTATTTGGAGCCTTACCAAATAAAAAATAATGACGGTAGTCTTGGGGGATTTTCTACAGAAGTAGTCAACGCTTTATTTTCCATCACAAAAGATCAGCCCAATATCAAAATCATGCCTTGGGCAAGAGCATATGAGGTTGCCATTCATGAACCTAATATTTTAATTTACTCTATCGCTCGCACAAACATTAGAGAGGATAAATTTCATTGGATTGGAGCCCTTAAAGAAGAACGACTATATTTTTGGGGATTAAAAAAACACTTTACTAAAACTGACTACCAAGTGGGCGAGCTAAAGAACTATAAGATTGCGGTTTCGAGACATTCAAACACTGCACAATATATTATCGGTCAAAATTTTACTAATATTTACCAATTAGCCAATGAACGACAAAACATGGACATGTTGTTTAAAGATAGGGTCGACCTCATACTTGCAACACAGATTACGATTGAAACCAGAGCTAAAAAACTTGGCTATGACTTTAATGAGATGCAAAAATTAAATGAGGTAGCAACTTTAAATAATAAGCTAAGTGTTGCTTTTAGCTTGAATACATCGCCGGAGTTAATTAAAAAATATCAAATGGCTTTTCAGCAATTAGTCACTTCTGGTCAATTAGAAAAGCTAAAAGAAAAATGGAAGTTATATTAATCGTTCAAGAAATAAATAAAGGCTCAAACATCTTGAATGAGCCTATTTAAATGTTTGTATAATTAAACCATATCTTCAAACGGGTTACGTTTAGGTAAGTCAATTTTATGAGCAAAGCCGGTCATTGAAATACTATCCGAAGTAATATCAAGATCTTCATCACCTAACACGCCATCACCAAATTTATAGATAATTTCAAATTGTGCGTGATCCGCTTTTTCTTGATAAACACGTTGTGCTTTTTCGACTGAAACTAATTTTTCTTGGTAACCTGACATAGCTTCACTGCCATGACGTTTTTCCATCATTGAAAGCGTTACATTCGGCGAAAATAACGTTGCTGTAGCGTTATTACCGCCAAAGCCTTTTGAATTAATAAAAGCTACATCCATTTCCTGACATTGCCAATGATCAGTCGCAATGTTTAAACGTTCGCTATAAACATCATCAGCCACTTTATCGATAGTGGTAATGCCCGGCATAATATTATGTGAAAACACGCCTAATGCCATAGCAACTTGATCGCCACTCGCAGGACCAATAGTATGTCCAACAAACGCTTTGGGTGCAGCTACTGGCCAATTATTAATATCGAAACTTTGAGCGATACGATCATATATTAACGACTCTGTAACACGGTTTTGCGGCGTACTTGAACCATGCGCCAAAATAAAGCTGCGTTTTTGAATAGACTCTTGGCCTATAACACTAGTTGCCAATGCCACTGATTTGGCCATAGTAATATAATTACCTGGACCCGGCGCTGTGATTGATTTTTTAATACCATCCGCATTGGTAAAAACATCAGCAACAGAGCCTAAAACCTTACAGCCTAATTCTACGGCTAAAGCATCATCCATCAGCACAATAAATTGTGCAGCTTCGCCTATAGTAAACCCACAGTTATCACCAAAAGGACGGCTAGTTTTACGGTGATTTGCACTACCTTCAGTAATGCCATCAAGCTTTTTTAAGCCTTCTTCATTAGCTAAAGCACTCATATTGCCAAAGCCTTCAATAACTTCTGGCGTTACTGCACAATCGTTACTACCAACAATGGCTAAACGTACTCGTCCCGCTTGAATATCTTGTACTGCTGCTTTCAAATTGTATAAAAACGTCGCACACGCACCCGTCGAAGTAAACGTGCTGCCAACACTGCCCGTAACATAAGCATTAATGAAATCTGTCGACATGGTATTTAAACCAAGCGCTAAATTTTTTGTTGATACGCGATCTCCGCGCAGTCGGTTTTGCATCATACCGCCAAGCCCTTCATTCTGAACTTGACCAAACACAGAAGCGGAATACGTGCCCACTTCATCAGGGCTTACTTTGCTGGCAATCTCATCCCAGCTATAACCGGTTGAATGAATCGCATCTGCCGCACCAAAAATAGTTGCTTGCAAGCCTCTTGGTTGGTAACGACTGTTATACAGTACCGCAGGTTCAAAACCCGTAGGAAATTGGCCAGCAGCTTTAATAGGATTATCACGCGTCGAGTCATGTTTCGCTTCAAACTCACCCGCTATTTCAACGCGAACTTTTTTATCTTCAAGCTCAGTTATTTTCCAAGTACGAGGTAATGGCGTTGGTAAATCACGTGCTTTGGTTTCAAAAGTAATCGCATTACCAGCTTGATCCATGGTTATTTTTTGTTGCCAAGGCGTTGCATCCGGATCAAAATGATTTTTCTCGATTTTTCGAATTAAGGTACCATCAAGAATTTGTTTACCAAATAAAGACTCTACTTTACTTGCCTCAACAATAGTTCCGTTATTATCGAGTAATTTACCCTCTTCAAATTTAAGAATATTCATCAAGGTCGCTAAGCCAACAAATGTTTCTTGTCGAGCTTCAGCATTTAGCTTATCAATAACAATTCGGCGAAAGCCTTGATGAAATGAAGTACGGCCTGCAGCGTTTATTCCGCCCATGCCAACAATAATAGGTAAAGCTGTCATTAATATTCTCTTTATTCAAAAACGAGTAATTCTCTATGTTGGTTAGTGTAGAAATATTCACGTAAAAATAATGGTTATTTCAAGCCAAAAAATATGACAAAATAGCCAAATAAATATTTATTCAGCAAAAGAGGAGCATATGAAGCGCCCTAAAATTAATATCGCCCTCATTTTATACAACCATATGCTGGCAACTAGCGTTAGTTTGCCTGTTGAAATGTTACGTGCTGGAGAGGCCGTTGGCATTCAAGCTGATAAAAAAGCGCCACGATTGTCTATCCAAATGGTCGCAGAAAATGAAGCTCCAGTTGTTACCCGCGCATTAATAAAATTATTACCGGATACCAGTGTAAAAAAAGCACGATTACCCGATTATGCGATTATTCCAAGCTTATGGCGAAACCCTAGACCCTCTATTCAAAAGCAGCCTGAACTGATTCACTGGCTGAAAAGTATTTGGCATGAAGGTTCAACATTAATAGGTGGCGGCACAGGCGTTTGTTTTATGGCTGAGTCTGGCTTGCTTGATCATCACCCTGCTACGACTCACTGGCATTATGTAGACCAATTTAAACGTGATTATCCTAAAGTAGACTTAAAACCTGACTTTTTCATCACCCAATCTGATCGTATTTATTGTGCTGCTAGCTTGAATGCTTTAGCTGATATTATCGTGCATATTATATTTCAAATTTACGGTAAAACGGCTGCGCAACATGTTGAGCGGAATTTCTCACACGAGATAAGAAAACCCTATGAAGAGCAACGATATTTAGAAGGTGCTGTAGATAGACATTCAGATGAATTAATTATTCAAATACAGTTTTGGTTGCAAACAAACCTTCATTCAACGTTGTCATTAAAAGAGGTTGCAGAGCAATTTAGCATTAGTCAGCGATCATTCACACGCCGTTTTAAAGCCGCTATTGGCATTAGTGCGATGAAATATTGGCAACAGTTAAAAATTGAATCGGCAAAGGAGTTATTAGCGTCGAGTAATCTCACGATTCAAGAAATATCATTTCAAGTGGGATATCAAGATCAGAGTCATTTCACCAAACTTTTTAAAAAAGAATTAGGAACGACTCCGAGAGATTATCGCGTGATGGTGAAGCGAAAATTATTTAGCCAATAATATTTTAGCTATAGAAATGATGACATATGTATTAGCAAAACTCTTGTTGTAAAAAGCCAATAAGCCTGACAACTGATTGATTGGCAATACTATAAAATATAGTCTGTGATTCACGCCGAGTTTTCACTAAACCGTCATTTCTCAAACGGGCTAAATGTTGAGATAAGCTCGACTGGCTTAAATCTATATATTGATTAAGCTCACTCACAGACAATTCTTTTTCGCCTAAGTGGCAAAGAATTAGTAGTCTGTTTTCATTACTCATCGCTTTCAATAATTCAGCCGCCTGGCCGGCATTACTTCTTAATTCTGCGATATCGATTTCCTGTAATTTACTCATTTTTTGCTATACCTAGTAAAACTTATGATTGATATTACATTAGAACATGCTAATATAAAAGTATATTAACAAAGTCTAATATAGAGACTTCTAATTTACAAAGGATAAAGGTTTTGCATTATTCTCAGTTTTTACAGTTTGCTTTAAATAAACCCAAAACCATTTACGCTGTTGTTGTCGCCATGGTATTGATCAGCCTAGCAATGATCCCTCAGCTAACCATAGATACCGATCCTGAAAACATGCTGAGTAGTCAAAACCCTGAACGCATGTTTCATAATAAAATTAAAAACACCTTTAATATGCCTGACATGATTGTCGTTGGCGTGGTGAGCAAAGAAAGTATTTATCAACCTGAAACGCTCAACATTCTGCAACAATTATCAGATAAAATAATAAAGATTGACGGTGTAATTGAGCAAGATTTATTGTCATTAAGTGTCGTCGATAATATTACCCAAGAAGCTAATGGTGGTATTCGATTTGAATACCTTATGCAGCAAGCACCAAAAGATTTGGCTGGCAGTAAAAAAATTGCGCAAGCGGTTAAAAGGTTACCACTATTAGAAAATACTTTAGTGTCCGGTGATGAAAAAGCCGCCGCTATCTACGTGCCAATCAAGGCTAAAGACTTAAGTTACCCAATTGCTGAAAAAATCAGAGCCATTAATCAAACGTTTTCTGATAGTGATTTAGGTTTTCATATCACGGGTTTACCGATTGCAGAAGATCAGTTTGGCTATGAAATGTTCGTGCAAATGGGTATTGCAGCACCACTAGCTGGCTTAGCTATCTTTATTTTACTTTGGTATTTTTTCAGAAACTTTCCGTTAATTATCGCGCCGATGGCCGTTGCAATGGCGACAGTAATTATCATCATGGGCTCATTGATTGGCCTTGGTTTTACCGTTCACATTATGACTTCGATGATCGCAATATTCTTAATGCCAATTGCGGTTGTTGATTCCGTGCATATTTTATCTGAATTTTCTGAACGATATAAAGAAGGTGATGACGTTAACCAAGTCATCAAAAAAGTGATGTCACATTTGTTTACGCCAATGTTATTCACTTCAATTACCTCAGCTATTGGTTTTTATTCATTATTATTAACCCCAATCCCGCCCGTAAAAATATTTGGCGCTTTCATTGGCACCGGTATATTACTCGCTTTTTTATTAACCGTTATATATTTACCAGCCTATTTATCAAGATTAAGCCCTAAAGCATTATCAAGCTTGCAAATTGCTGTAGCACGCATGGAAGAAAAAGGTCGATTATCATCATTTTTACAATGGCTTGGCCGTTTTTCAACAAATAAAACCAAAGCCATTTTGTTCTCGTTTATCCTGTTATTTATTTTTAGCATTGTTGGCGTCAGTAAAATTGAAATCAATGACAACCCAGTAAATTGGTTTAAAGCAGACCATGAAATTCGTATTGCCGATAAAGTGTTAAATGAACATTTTGCGGGCACTTATGATGCGTGGTTAGTGTTTAATCAGCCCAAAAGCGAATCACAAGAAAAAGAAAATACCTTTATCGGGCTGATCGAAAGTGCGAGTAAAAGTGGTATTGATGTCAGTGAAGTAAAGACTCATATTTCACAATGGCAAACAGCTCCCGCGCAAGGATTATTTACTCAGGAGTTACTCATTAAACTCGATGACTTAGCATTTACTGTCAGTGCGGAACAACAAACAAGTGTGAATGAGTTATATCAATTTGCCGATCAACAATTTGCCAAGCAAAAACTCTTTGTACAACCTGAGATACTAAATTGGCTCGCAGAGTTACAAACGGCCTTAAACAATACAACTCTTGTAGGAAAAACCAATGGCTTAACTGATATAGTTAAAACGGTAAACCGAGAACTTCATTCTGGGGAAGATCATGATTTTGTTATTCCTGATTCCAGTAATGGTGTTGCTCAAACGTTATTACAGTATCAATCATCTCATCGACCAAATGATTTATGGCACTTTGTTAGTCAAGACTATCAACAATCATTAATTTGGTTACAAATGACCAGTGGCGATAATCAACACACCACTGAAGTTATTGAGTGGGTAAATGATTACATTAGCAAACACCCTGCTCCAATTGAAGTGGAGATGAACTGGGCCGGTAAATCTTATCTAAATATTGTTTGGCAAGATGCCATGGTCAATGGCATGCTCAATAGCCTTTTATCCTCTTTTGTCATTGTATTTTTAATGATGGTAATGCTGTTTCGATCAATAAAATATGGCGTGCTAGCAATGCTGCCACTCACGTTTACTATTAGTATGATTTACGGTTTAATCGGCTGGTTAGGCAAGTCGTATGATATGCCGATTGCTGTGCTATCTGCGTTAACATTAGGGCTATCAATCGATTTCGCCATTCATTTTTTACAGCGTGCTCGTGAGTTAGAAAAAGAAACGGGCAGTTTATCACAAGCTTTAATTTTAATGTTTGAAGAACCAAGCCGAGCCATATCAAGAAACGCGATTGTTATTGCCATAGGCTTTACACCGTTATTACTTTCGCCACTTATGCCATATATAACCGTTGGCTTTTTCTTGGCGAGTATCATGATAGTTTCAGCATTAGTCACATTAGTTTTACTACCGGCATTGTTAACGCTTTTTCAAAAAAAACAAAACAGTATTAAGGATAGATAATGAGAAAAATACTCAGTTACGTGTTTAGTTACTTTTTTAGGTACGCGCTAGTCATTACTTCAAGCTTTGCATTATTAAACAGCACAGCAAATGCTGCTGATGAAGTTCTAGAGATCATTAAAAAAAGTAATTTAGCCTCTTATTACGCGGGTAATGATGGTAGTGCGCAAGCAAGAATGATTATTGTTGACTCGAGCGGTAATAAACAAATGCGCCAATTTACTATTTTACGTAAAGACCAAGAAGATCTTGGTAATCAAGGCATGTTGGTGTTTTTCTCTCGACCAACAGATGTACAAGGAACGGTATTTAGAGTGACCAAAAAAGTAAATGACGATGATGATCGTTGGTTATATTTACCCGCACTTGATTTAGTTAAGCGTATTTCAGCGGGAGATAAGCGTACCTCTTTTGTTGGCGCTCATTTTTATTATGAAGATGTTTCAGGGCGAAACCCTGCTGAAGACAACTTTACACTGTTAAGCAGTGATAATGATTCATACATAATTAAAGCTGAACCTAAAGATCTCTCATCCGTGGAATATGCTTATTATAAAATCACTATTGATAAAGAAACTTATCTGCCGATGAAAGCACAATACTTTGATGCACAAAATAAATTGATACGTGAAATGCAGGTTTTATCTGTTGAAAGCATTGATGGTTTCCCAACGGTTTTACACGCTAAAATGACACAGTTAAATGACGGTAGTTTTACTGAAATGCAATTTAGAAACGTAAAATATAATGTTGGTTTACCCGATAATATTTTTTCTGAACGCAGTCTAAGAACGCCGCCAAAAGCTTGGTTGAAATAATGAAATCAGCTTCCTTAGCACTAGGTCCTGTAACATTAATTCCTCTCACTCCATTAATGTTATTCGCATGTTTGTGGTTAACCACTGCCCCTTCATATGTTCAAGCAGAGCCATTGCCAAAAAAGCCAGCGAGCAACCTAAGTGAGGAATTATCGGATGAATGGACTGATGATTGGCAAGATGCGCCTAAAGCATCGCCTTGGCAAATCAGTCATTTTATCGAAGTGGCTTACGGGCACTTCATTGAAAATAATGTCGTTGAGTCAACGTCTGCTCTTAAAGAGGCACGAGGTCGCATCAATATAGATTACAGCCATAAATTGTTTGAGCTTAACGCCAAAGGCGATATTCTATATGACGGAGTACTTGAAAAATCACTCTTTCAAACACGTGAACTTAATATTGCCTTTAGCCCGTTAAATAACCTTGATGTAAAACTTGGCCGCCAAGTACTCACCTGGGGGACTGGCGATTATGTTTTTCTTAACGATTTATTCACCAAAGATTGGCAATCGTTTTTTTCGGGTCGTGATGATGAGTATTTAAAAGCGGCTTCTGATAGTGTGCGACTGACCAGTTATTGGGGAAAATTCACGCTTGATCTTGCCTATACGCCAGAGTTCTCTCCCGATCAATATATTAACGGGGAGCGTTTTTCTTTTTATTCTCCCGTTGCTAAAGCCAATATCGCACCTGCAGAATTTTTTGTTGTTGACCAAACAAAAGATGCACAATTTTCTGCTCGATTAGCCACAACAATACAAGGCGTGGAATATGCTTTGTATGGTTATAAAGGTGCTTGGACAACACCTTTAGGAGTCAATGAGCAAGGATTACCCTATTTTCCAAAAATGAATGCTTGGGGAGCGAGTGCATTAACCCCTATGAGCAATGGCATTTTCAAATTTGAATTTTCATATTACAACAGTATTGAAGACCAGCATGGCAACAAGGCAAATATTCCAAATAGCCAAATAAGAGCATTAGTTGGTTATGAACAAGAAATAGTTAAGAACTTATCTCTTGGATTGCAATATTATGTTGAAAAAACACAGCAATACGACGCTTTTACAGAGTCGAATTGGTTCGCTGATGAACAAGTTGACGAATTCCGCCAATTGGCCACTGCTAGGCTTCGTTATTCGACTATGCAGCAAAAACTCATTTATTCACTATTTGCTTTCTATTCTCCAACCGATCAAGACAGCTACCTAAAACCATCCATTAGCTTTCGCTACGACGATAGTTTTTCATTTTCTGCGGGTGCAAATATTTTTTCGGGTCAAAAGTCTTATTCATTTTTTGGTCAACATCAAGAAAATAGCAATGTTTGGTTAAGAGTACGTTTTAGTTTTTAGTCTTATAGTTATAAATAAGGAATTCCATCATGAAAAACCCAATCTCCGTAGAAACGGCCATCATTCGCTTTGCCGGATTCATGGTCTTACTGTCAGTCGCCTTAACTGTTTGGGTGCACCCCAACTTTATTTGGTTTACTGTATTTATTGGCACGAACTTATTTCAATCTTCGTTTACCGGATTTTGTCCAGCGGCGAGTGTATTTAAAAAGTTAGGACTAAAAAGTTCGGCACAATGATCTAATAATTAATGGCATTTTATTAACAAGTAACCCATGTCTTTACTTGTCACATTCGCTTAGGTGCGGCACACTAGTGTCCTGAAAATATTTATCGATTAATTGATTAAAAATAGAGACTAGAATGAGCGAATTGTTGACTGCACAAAACCAAATAAGCCAAATGTTAACCATGCAAGATGCGATGAATTCTCGTGTCAGCGAAACTTGGCGTGATAACGGTTATGAATGGTATCGAGCAATATGGGTTGAATGTGCTGAAATGCTTGATCACCATGGCTGGAAATGGTGGAAACATCAAGAAATTGAAGTGGCTCAAGTTCAGCTCGAATTAGTAGATATTTTTCACTTTGGCTTGAGTTTACGATTAATGACAGGTGCAACTGTTGGTGAAATTACTAATGAACTTGCCAATGAATTAACGCAAGGTACTGATGAAAGTGATTTTAAAATTGCGCTTGAAAATTTAGCTTCTGCTGCCGTTACCAATAAAGCCTTTGATGCTATTGCGCTGGCTGATTGTATGCGTTTAATGGATATGGACTTAGCTGAGCTGTTTCGTCAATACGTTGGCAAAAACACGCTAAACTTCTTCCGTCAAGACCATGGTTACAAAGAAGGTTCATATATCAAAATTTGGCATGGCGAAGAAGATAACGAAGTATTAGCAAAACTCGTTAATGAGCTAGATGCCAGTGCTGCTGACTTTCAACAACAATTATATGCAGCATTAGAAGCTAAATATCCAAGTTAAACCTCTGAAATGATAATGAAAAAAGCGCTCAAGGTTACATTGAGCGCTTTTTTTTCATCAATAAACCTATAAACCCAACAGCTGACTTACTTGTGGTTCCAACTTAGTAAGCCCTGCTTGCAAACCTTTATCTAACGATTCTTGAGGTGATAAACCCTCTAACCAAAACGCCTTTAAAGCAATCAATGCTCCTACTCTATTGCCACTTGCACAATGAACTAACGTAGGTTGTTTTAAATCTAAAACACACTTTACCTTAAACGCGCTGTCTTTGTTAAAAGTACTGATATCAGTTAAAGGAATAGAATGATATTCGATGCCTAAATCTTTTAATAATTGTGGTTCATCAAAATCATTTTTTTCAGTGTTAGGCCTTAAATTCACAACCTGTTTAACACCTAGCGAATGTAATAATTTGAGATCAGCAATTGTCGGTTGACCACCCACTACTAATTTTTCATCGGGCACTAAAGTATTCATCATCTGGATTTTATTAATCATTTCACTCGCAAACATATCTCTTCTCCTACTTTGCTAATTACTTGTCATTACTTACCATGTTCACGGGAAGCTTCAAATATCGTTGTTGAACGCCTTCCTCAGAAGGAAAGACTCCTGCAGCTATATTGACTTGTATGGCTGGATACAACAGCTTAGGAACCGCTAGTTGTTTGTCTCGACTCTTACGAAAACTAATAAAATCTTGCTCACTGAAACTGTCGTTAATATGAATATTTTTAGCACGTTGTTCTTCAATACTAACTTGATAAATAGGCTCCCTTGCCTTTTCAGGGTAGTCATGACACAAAAATAATCGCGTATCAGGTGGTAAATTTAAGATTTTCTGAATGGATAGATAAAGCATATGGGAATCGCCACCAGGAAAGTCGCAACGTGCCGTCCCTACATTCGGGTGAAATAAAGTATCACCAATGAAAGCAGCGTCACCTATAAGATAAGTTACACTATCATTCGTATGCCCTGGTGTAGATAACACTTTAACGTCAAAGCTTCCCACCATAAAAACTTCATCGTCCCTAAAACAATGATCAAATTGTGAACCATCAGTTGCAAAACTTTCAGGAAAATTAAACACTCCTTTAAAAGTTTTCTGCACACTTGTAATACCTATACCTATAGCAACTTTAGCGGAAGTTTTACTCTTTAAATATTGAGCATCGCTGAGGTGATCGGCATGGGCATGGGTCTCTAAAATCCATTCTATTGATAGTTTTTCTTTGTTTATAAAGGCGAGTAATTTTTCAGCCGAATTATGGCTCACCTCGCCTGAAGGCACATCAAAATCAAGTACAGGATCAATAATAACCCCCACTCTTTCTATTTCGTCATAAACTACATATGAAAAGGTATATGTGTTGGGGTCAAAAAAGTGTTTTACCACAGGTGACATACTAGTTTCCTTATTCAATAGCCTTTAGTTTAATTCTCACCCAATACATTAGTCAATACTAATTTAGAGGTTGCTTATGTACAAAGTTTTTTCTCACCAAATATAATAGAAAAATTTAATACCTCTGGCACACTAACTGCTTAGTTAACAGTAACTATATAAATAAACGTCAAAATTTTGAACTGTCGGAGATGACTATGGAACTAATCCTTTTTGCCATGATCAGCCTAATTGTTATTGTTGCTTTATTAGCAAGTCGATTAAACGACAATAGCTTCCCTTTTCCTTTTGAAAAGAAAAATGTTGTTTTTACCGCAGCCGAGAAAAATTTTCAAAATTTGGTGGAGCAAGCTTTAGGGCAAAAATATCGTGTAATCAATCGTGTGAAGCTATCTGATATGGTTACCATCAGAAATGGTGTTTCATCAAAAGCCGGTCAAACTGCCACAAATAACGCCGACAATAAATATTTAGATTTTGTCATTTGTAATCGAGACTCTATGCGATTACTAGCTGCTATTGATTTAGTCGATACCCAAGGCAGAGGCTATAAAGTGAAGAAAGATTGGTTTGTAAGTGGCGCATTAGAAGCTGCAACCATTCCTCATATTCGAATCAAAGTAAAAAGCAACTATAGCCTTGATGAGATTAGAGCTTGTATTAACAGTCGATTATTAGGACATACTGCGCCAGAGCCAAAAGTTAAAGGACGTATTATCCCGGCACCTTTAGTAAGAGCACGTTCAAAAGTTAAACCTGAAAATAATACCGGTGTAATAACTCCAGCAGCAGCGCTTGCTCAAGCAAATATAAACAGACAAATACCTGCTCCACAGCAAGCCGCTTTACCTCATTAAATATAATAATCACTCAATGGCGATAGACTGACTTTTATCGCCTTTGCAGTTGATTACAGTTCTACGCCTTATTACTTATTATCAAATATTAATTAGCCGTATCGATGGAAAATAATGATTTGATCATATTAAAATCATCCATTTAATTTCAAATTTTACATTATTTAATTTTGATGGCGTTCAATTATCAAGAGTATTCTCCTCTTGCCCAGAATCAGGTTATAATACCTTTAATCTAAACGGTTAATTTTGAAGAAGAATTATGAAAGCAGGCATTATAGGTGCAATGGAACCAGAAGTTGCAATTTTA
>JAQWHO010000043.1 GCA_029249355.1 Thalassotalea sp. | reverse complement strand
TTGTTTTAGATAATAAACATAAATTTACAGCCGGCTCTTTAATTATTGAAAAGCGAACTAATAGCGAAGATTTAGCCAATAGAATAGAAAAAATTGCCGTGCAAACCGGTGCCCAAGTCATTGGTGTAAATACGAGTTGGGTAACCGAAGGACCCAGTTTTGGTAGTGATAATACCGTAAATATGGTTGCGCCAAAAATAGCGATGGCGTGGGACGAGCCAGTAAGTTCACTGAGTGCGGGGAATTCTAGATTTGTCATAGAGCGCCAATTTAATTATCCCGTAACGGCCATACGCACTCCTATGATTAAAGCGGCAGACTTATCTCATTATCATGTGCTTATTTTACCTTCTGGTAATTATATGGATGTGCTAGGGAAAAGTGGTGCCGAAAATATTAAGCAATGGGTAGAACGTGGTGGGGTTTTAATTACGTTTGGTAATGCTACTAAATTTGCAGCTGACCAATCAATTGGCTTGTTAGATGTTCAAAGAGAAAGAGCATTTAAAGAAAAGCCTGATGATGAAAAAGCGTCTGAAGAGCCTAAAAAAGAGTCTGAAGTAGATGGACAATTATTCACATCAAAAGACAGCTTGGTTAGTGCGAGTGAAAATGCCAAAGAAAAACCAGATTTTGTAGCTGGTGTCTTAGCCAATATTGAAGTTGATCAAGAACATTGGCTGACTGCTGGCGTTCATAAAAATTTAACTGCAATCGCCTATGGTAATGATATTTATACACCAATCAAACTAGCTTCAGGTAAGAACGTTGCTTGGTTTAGTGGTGCTGATAGTGTATTAGCGAGTGGTTATCTTTGGGAAGAAAATAAAAAGCAATTAGCTTATAAGCCTTATTTGATCCATCAACCTAAAGCTAAAGGCATGATCATCAGCTTTACTCAAGAGCCAACAACTAGAGCTTATCTTGAAGGCTTAAATGTCATGCTATTAAACACTATTTTTAGATCTGCGGCACACGCATCACCGTTACGATAAAAAATAACATGCGTTTGATTAGTTAATTAATAAATCAAGCCAGCATTCGCTGGCTTGGTCTTTTTTAATTGGCTATATTTTAAGCGATTTATTAGAATGGCAAACTAGAAACTCATTAGCTGCTTTATAGATTAGCAATTTGATAATAAGCCACTTCACATTCGAACAATGGATCAATGTGTCGGTATGTTTTTAGATAAGACATGCCGATGTTTTTCATTACGCCAATTGAGCCTAGATTTTCTTCATCGGCAATGGCGCTAAATGCTCGATAAGTTTTATTTTCAGACAAACTATTTTTGATCTGCTGAGCAGCTTCACTGGCGTAACCTTTTCCCCATGACGATTGAAAAAATCGCCAACCGAGCTCTAAATTATCAAATTCAGGGTTATCTGAAAAAAAGTACATCGGGCGAACAAGTACCCAACCAATATATTCACCGGTTTCACTGATATTGATTTGCCATAATCCCCAACCTTTATCAGCATCACGGTAAGCTTGCATGCGTGGAATGAAAACGTTGTTAATTTTCTCTCGTGACGATACTTCACCATCAGAAATAAATTTCATAACAGCAGGATCTTGGTCGAGCTGAAATAAAAGTTCAGCATCATTCGCATCCATTAATCGGTAGGATAAACGAGCAGAGTTTTCAATTTTCATATAAGTCCATGAATGTTGATTATGCTTATATATCAATGTTACATATTATAAGTTTATAAATATACCAGCGATCCATAAGATACATCGTCTTTCTTTGCCATCCATGGCATCAAGACATACCGTACATCCTGTACATACATGAAATTATGCTCCTGCAATTTCGACATATCGTACATCCTGTAAATAAAAAAGCTCTGTAACAAATTTTGTCACAGAGCTTTATCGAGTGCTTTTCTAATTAATATTGAGCTATTAATTGATTTCTTCAGACTTAAGAAAGCGACTCTTGTAATGGCGGCACGACTTGTTTTTTACGAGAAAGTACGCCGTCTAACCACACTTTTCCGTCAACCGTTGGTTTACCATAGGCTTTTTCGGTAAGGTCAGCGTTATCGCTGATCACTAACATTTCAGAGCCTTCTTTCATGATATCTGTTAATAATAATAAAACACTATGACGATTACCTTCGGCTTTTAACTTAGCAATATCTGCAACTAATTCAGGCTTCATGTCATCAAAAACCGCCAAATCAATCACTTCTAATTGCCCAATACCGACTAAGTTGCCATTCATATCAAAGTCTTTAAAATCACGTAAAACTAAGTCACGAATAGGCGTACCTAAAACCGCCGATTTTACTTCAAACATTTCCATACCCAGTGCTTTAGGGTCTGCAATTCCAGCAATTTCAGCTAATGCTTCAACACATTTAATATCAGCTGTTGTGCAGGTTGGTGATTTGAAAACAACCGTGTCAGATAAAATGGCACACATCATGGCACCTGCAATGTTTTTAGGAATTTCAACATTATGAAAGTCGTACATCATTTTGATAATAGTATTTGTACAGCCGACAGGGCGAACCCAAATCTCTAATGGCGTAGAAGTCGTAATATCTCCTAATTTATGATGATCAATAATGCCTAAAATTGTCGCATCATCAATATCGTCAGGACCTTGCGTACGCTCTGAATGGTCGACAATATATAAGCTTTCACCAGCATAACTCATTTTAAGTTCGGGCTGTTCAAAACCAAACTTGTCTAAAATGAATAAAGTTTCAGGAGACAATTCGCCTAAACGAGCAGGTACAGTCTCTTCTCCTAAGGTTGTTTTTAGGTATGAAAGGGCAATAGCAGAACAGATAGAATCTGAATCAGGGATTTTGTGTCCGACAACGTAATTAGGCATTTCAAGGTCTCTCTCTAAATTTTCCGCTATTCTATCAAAAACTAAAAGAGAAGGTAAAAAATTACCGACTCTTTTTATGCGATTTTAATTTTCTTTAGACGAAATTTTTTAAAGAGTGTTTGCTCATATAAACTTGTTGTTGGTGAACCATTTATTTAATAGTTAAGTTTGGTGGTTTTCCCCCAAAATACTCGATAAGAAAAAATGGTGTAAGCAATAATCGTTGGCAAAACAACGACTGCACCAACAAAAATAAACATTAGCGAATTACGAGCACTCGCCGCCTCCCAAATGGTGATTTTTTGCCAAACAATATAAGGATAAAAACTATATGAAAGACCAGCAAAGCATAGAATAAAGATTAATGTTGCACTGAAAAAAGGATACCAACAGCCTACATCATTCTTCATCGGGACTTTATTAAGATATATATGTACGGTGCTAAATAAGAAAGCAAATAGCACACTGATAGGTATAACAATCAGTATTTGTGGGAAAGCTAACCATTTATCCATGATGGCTTCATTAAACCAAAGGTTGGTTAAACAAACGGCAATAATTCCAATCGCCATTAATATATTACATTTCACCGCCCAACGTGCCGCTTTAATTTGTAATTCGCCTTCGGTACGCATCACTAACCAGGCTGCACCAATAAAACAGTAACCGGCAGTCACACAAATACTGGCGAGAATTGAAAAACTATAACCGAAAAGAGTGTCTTCAAATCCAGTTACATAGCGACCGAGCATATAACCTTGGCTGAGTGTGGCGAGCAACGAACCCGCTTTAAATGCTAAGTCCCATTTTGTTTTATTTCTACTGGGGGCTTTAGTTCTAAAGTCAAAAGATACCCCACGTAAAATTAAGCCAACTAACATTAATGCTGTCGGTAAATAGAGTGCTTGTAAAATAATGGAATGCGCCGTAGGAAAAGCAATTAATAGCAAGCCAATAGCCATCACCAACCATGTTTCGTTAGCATCCCAAAATGGGCCGATTGAATAAATCATCATATCGCGATGGGCTTGATGATTGTGTTGCGGAGTATCTCTAGGCAGTAATACGCCAACACCTAAGTCATAGCCATCTAAAATAGCATACACTAAAAATGATAATGCCATTAACCCAAGAAATACTGCCGGCAGCCAATCGTTTTCTGGAATATTCATAGAGTGGCCTTTTTAATTGGAGTGTTTGGATCTTCAAGTAATTGATCGTTTTGCATATCGGAAAGTGCTAAATCTTTTTGCTCTAGGTTTATCGCTCTGTGAGCCATTACAAATAAAGTACTGATATAAGCGAATAGTACAAAAGCATATACCAGCGCGTAAATA
>JAQWHO010000042.1 GCA_029249355.1 Thalassotalea sp. | reverse complement strand
AACGGCTAAATAGGTTTTACCCGTACCAGCAACACCGACACCAAAACTAATGTCATTCACTAAAACGTTTTGCACATACGCCGATTGATTTTCATTGCGAGGTTTGATCACACCACGCTTAGTTTTAATGGTCACCATTTGTTGATAATCAGCGTCAACTTTTGTTGGTGCTTGTTCAAGTACGCTTGAGTCAACAATGGCAAGGTGTACCATTTCATCTGTAATCGTTTTACTTTCACCTTTAACGGTTTCTGTTTCTAAATATAAGTCTTTTAATATTTTGGCAACGGCTTTTATTTGAGCAGGCGCGCCAACCAGTTTAAAGTTATTGGTACGATAACTTATTTCAACGCCTAATCGACGCTCGATAGTTTTTAAATTATCGTCCATTGGGCCGCATAAATTAGCTTGTCTGGTATTGTCGATTGGTTCTAAAGTTAAAATACTTTGATTTACTTTACTCAAAAGGTTTTTATCCACTTTTTTAATTAGTAACTTTTAAAAGATTAAAGGTTAATTAGTTATTCTTTATCAGCTAGTTAACTATAAATCTAGCTGATAATATCGCAAATACTAAGGTGTATATGTACCTACGCCTAAATCATCAATATTGGCGGTTTTAGCATTGTGATGACTGTTTGATAAAATATCAGCCGGTGAATGTGCAATACGTAACCCCATTTCACTTTCTTGACGAACTAGATCGCCGCGCAGTGAATTGGCATAAACATCCGTTATTTTTACATCAACAAAACCACCAATCACACTATGTGGCGCAACAAAGTTTACTATACGGTTATTTTCAGTACGACCACGTAATTCCATCGGGTTTTTCTTTGATGGGCCTTCAACTAATATGCGTTGTTCGGTATTAAGCATTTGACGAGCAATACGTAATGCTTGTTGAGTAATTTGGTCTTGCAATATTTGTAAGCGTTGCTTTTTCGTATCATCGCTAATATCGTCAACCATATCAGCTGCTGGAGTACCTGGGCGTGCGCTATAAATAAAGCTAAAACTTAAATCAAAATCAATCGCTTTGATTAAATTCATCGTTGCTTCAAAATCAGCATCGGTTTCGCCAGGAAAGCCAATAATAAAGTCTGATGACATACAAATATCAGGACGTACTTTTTTAAGCTTTCTAATTTGAGATTTATATTCTAAAGCGGTATGGCCACGTTTCATCTGCGTAAGAATTCGGTCAGAACCACTTTGTACCGGTAAATGTAAGTGACTCACTAGTTCAGGTACGTCATTGTATACATCAATAATATCGTCAGTAAATTCAATAGGATGGGATGTGGTATAACGAATTCTATCAATGCCATCAATCGTGGCGATCATACGTAATAATTCAGAAAATCGACAAATACTACCATCGTGTACTTCACCACGGTAACCATTGACATTTTGACCTAATAAATTTACTTCACGTACGCCTTGTTCTGCTAACTGCGCAATTTCATAAAGCACATCATCAAGAGGACGACTCACTTCTTCACCACGCGTATAAGGAACAACACAGAAAGTACAATACTTACTGCAGCCTTCCATAATGGAAACAAACGCTGTTGCGCCATCTGCTTTTGGTTCCGGCAAACGATCAAATTTTTCGATTTCAGGGAAACTTACGTCTACAACTGATTCTGCAGTACCTGTGACTTGTTTGATCATTTCAGGTAAACGGTGCAAGGTTTGTGGGCCAAAAACCATGTCAACAAACGGTGCACGCTGGCGAATAGCATCGCCTTCTTGTGAAGCGACACAGCCACCAACACCAATAAGTAAATTAGGATTATCTTTTTTCAAATTTTTCCAACGGCCAAGTTGATGAAAAACTTTTTCTTGTGCTTTTTCACGAATAGAACAGGTATTAAGTAATATTACATCAGCATCTTCAGCTTCTTCTGCTAATTCATAACCGTGTGTAGAGTCTAATAATTCAGCCATTTTCTGCGAGTCGTACTCGTTCATTTGGCAACCCCAAGTTTTAATGTATAACTTTTTACTCATTTATTTATGCCTATTCTGTTCATGAAATTGATTCTAGTTTTTGCTAGAGAATTTTAGGGGGCGTATTTTACTCTTTCTTGAATGTATAGGCTAGCTATTACGAGGGAAAAGTAGCATAAAATAATTTAATTGATGTGAGGTGTCTAAATCAAACTTTAAAGAGATAAATATCGAATAAGTTATTGTGGTTAGATAGAATAACGACAAACAAAATTAGAATGTTAATTCATGGATAAATTTGACTGTGTAGTTGTTGGCGGAGGAATGGTTGGGGCCGCGAGCGCTTTATCGTTGGCACAATTAGGTTTAAAGGTCGCTATTATTGAAAAGATTGAGCCTAAGCCTTTTAATATTGAGCAACCTTTTGATTTACGCGTTTCTGCTATTTCTTTATCGTCGCAACATTTGTTAGAACAACTGGATGCATGGCAGCAAATTACACAATGGCGTGTTTGTCCTTATCGACGCTTAGGCGTATGGGAATTAGAGCCGTCTTATACTGAATTTACTGCAGCAGAAATAGAACAACCGCACCTTGGTCATATAGTTGAAAATAGGCTAATTCAATTATCTTTATGGCAGCAAATTAATCAAAATGAAAATATTCAGTTATTTTGTCCAGAATCTCTTGTTGGTTTTGAACAAAATAATGAGCAGGTGATTGTGCAACTAACAAAGCAAACTATTGTGACAAAAATACTGATTGCCGCGGATGGAGCAAATTCACAAGTAAGAAAACTTGCCAATATTGGCACAACAGGTTGGGATTATCAGCAATCAGCCATGTTAATTAATGTTGAAACTGATTTACCTCAGCAAGATATCACTTGGCAAAATTTTCGCTCAACAGGGCCTGTCGCTATGTTACCTATGCCCGGAAATAATGCTTCGTTGGTGTGGTATCACGATAAAGAAGAAATAGCACGTTTATCAGGTTTGCCTAATGAACAATTACAAACGTTAGTGATGGAAGCATTTCCTAAAAAGCTAGGCCAAGTTAAAGTAATTGATAAGGCTAGCTTTCCGCTAACCCGTCGACATGCCAATAATTATCAAAGTAATCGAATATTATTATTAGGTGATGCAGCTCATACTATTAATCCGTTAGCGGGGCAGGGAGTCAATTTAGGGTTTAAAGATGTTAAAGCGCTACAAGTGCTTATTACTAAAGCAATAGGAGACGGTAAGTGCTGGCATAATGTTGATGTTTTATCTGCTTATGAGAAAGAGAGAAGAAAAGATAATTTAATGATGATGTCTGCAATGGATTTGCTGTATAGCGGTTTTAGTCATCCATCAGCTTTAGTAAAACTTATTCGTAATGGCGGTTTGTTTATGACAAATAAACTTCCTGCTTTAAAGAGCAAAGCTTTAGCGTATGCCTGTGGAATATGATTTTGAATGTTTTATTTTTACGATTTTTTTTTAAATATATTAATAGAAAATAGAAAATGATAAATCACGCGAATTAAAAAATGGATTTTTAAAAGGATTTTGAGCTCTTATAGGAATATAAAAGAAAGTGGCAGGGGTAAGAGGATTTGAACCTCTGAATGACGGGATCAAAACCCGCTGCCTTACCGCTTGGCTATACCCCTGCAGAAAACTCGTTATTGTTACAATGTAAACTCTCGGGTTTTACTTAAGAATAAAAAGAAAGTGGCAGGGGTAAGAGGATTTG
>JAQWHO010000041.1 GCA_029249355.1 Thalassotalea sp. | reverse complement strand
CTTAATAATCAATATGTTCATTGGGCTATTGCTGCAGCTTATGGTGATAATATGTTGGCTTCTGCTGATGCATTAGCCAATAAAGTAGGCTTATCTGAATCAGAGCAATCACAATTAAAAGCATTGGGTATTTATATTAATTACAATGGCTATGGTCGAAGTGTTGATGATTTACATTTTGCACCTGATCAATTATTTCTCCAACTAGTTAAGTATGAAAATCCACTTACATTAATTGGCGAAGATAACTCCGTGTTTCATCAATTAGAAAGCGCTTATAACCAAGATATGAACAAAGCGATAAACGCTACTGTACTGGCTGACAATGAAACCTGTAAAGCTGTGGAATTACCCGATGAAGCGTGGGCAAGACGAGTAAGTGGTGTTTTTGGTAACGAGCTGGCTAATCAATCACCTGATAAAGCGCATATTGTTTTTACGATAAACACCGATAAAACTTATACGGTAAGCTTAAGAGCTCCTTTGAATAATAAACAAGGAGCTGGTGATATTTGTGTTGAATTTCCTACTGGTGGTGGCAGAGCAGCTGCAGCAGGTGTAAATCAATTACCCGCAGAAATGATTAACGCATTTATCAAAGCCGTGGCACAATATTACGCATAGCTATTCTATTTATAGAAAGAAGTAGAAAGTTTTTAATCAGTATTTATGCATAACCACAGATGATTAGCGCTTGGTATTAATATAAATTATGGATCCAAGTTAAGTAAAAAGTTAATTGGTAAGAGAATTAAATAAGGAACATTATGAGTTTATTGATCACCGGCGGAACAGGTTATATTGGTAGTCACACTGTTGTAGAGCTACTCAATTTAGATAAAGACATTGTTATTGTTGATAATCTATCGAATTCTTCAACATTAGTTTTAGACCGTATAAAGCAAATCACTGGTAAGTCTGTAACTTTTATCAAAGCTGATATATGTGACGAACAAGCATTAGATAATATTTTTCAGCAATACGATATTGACGCAGTTATTCATTTTGCTGGCTTAAAAGCGGTGGGTGAATCAAATGAAATACCGCTTGAGTACTATCAAAACAATGTTTCTGGCTCTGTCACTTTATTTCGAGTGATGGCAAAAAATAATGTTAAAAATTTAGTGTTTAGTTCATCGGCAACAGTATATGGCGAAAATAATCCTGCGCCATTAGTTGAAACTATGCCCACTTCAGCGACAAACCCTTATGGCCAAACTAAGCTCATGGTTGAGCATGTTTTAAATGATTTAGCTAAAAGTGATGCTCAATGGTCAATTGCTTGTTTACGTTATTTTAATCCTATTGGTGCTCATGAATCAGGTTTGATCGGGGAGAATCCAAACGGTATTCCAAATAACTTATTGCCTTATGTTGCACAAGTTGCCGTAGGGCGCTTACCTCAGTTACAAATTTTCGGGGATGATTACGATACGCCAGATGGCACTGGCGTAAGAGATTATATTCATGTTGTTGACTTAGCGGTTGGTCATGTCAAAGCACTTGAAAACTTAACAAAAATTTCAGGTTGTCAGCCAATTAATATTGGTACAGGTAATGGTACTTCGGTGCTTGAAATTGTGAATTCATTTAAAGAAATCAGTGGCCAAGATATTCCTTATGCCATTGTACCGCGCCGTGCAGGAGATATTGGAACTGTTTATGCTGATGCGTCAGTGGCTAATGATTTACTTGGCTGGCAAGCAAGCAGAGACCTTAATGTTATGATTGCAGATACTTGGCGTTGGCAGTCACAAAACCCGAATGGCTTTGAGTAAGTTTGATCAGTCTTATCTAAGAAGAGTCAGCAATTGATAACAAAAAAAGAGCTTAACAGCTCTTTTTTTGTTTTTAATAACTTCACTAATCACGATTCAATAATAACTTAAAGCTCTACGGGTTTAACCTTGAGTGAGCTGAGATTGTTCATCTGCCCAAGCAATAGCTTCGTTATAGTCTTTAACTACTTTATCTTTACTTAAGCCAAGTTTTTCCATTATTTTTGCTGTTTTATCCCAATCTGCATGTTCTATTTGTTGAACAAGCGTAATCAGTGCAGCTAAAACACCTTTTTTGCTCGTTAGTGCGTCTTTAATTTCTTGGGCTAGCGGTAATTTTTCTAAAATAGACTCTAAATTTTCATCAAGTATAGCGTCTATCAACGACAATAAACCGGTTAAAAAGGCAATCGAAGTATCTACCGGTGCGTTAATGTCGTTGGCAACCATTTCACAAAATTTTGCTCGAGTCATTGCTGCATTAATAAGTTCTGAGGGTTTGTCAGGATTAACATTGGTCGCAAACATTAGCCCAAGAAATCGTTTTAACTCACCAGAGCCTAATATAACAAGTGCTTGTTTAATAGTTGCTATTTCACTTCTTCGTTTAAAAATAGGCGAGTTTGCATAACGTAACAATTTATAAGAAAGAGAAACATCACGTTCGAAAACAGAAGTAATACTGGCAAGATCTAATTCTGGTTTTGATGTTTCATATAAGAGTTCAGCCATCGCAATTTGCGAAGGCGATAAAGTTTTTGTTTTTACCATTTCAGGCTTTGCGAAGAAAAAACCTTGGAATAACTCAAAGCCCAGTTCTAAGGCTTGATTGTATTCTTCATAAGTTTCTACTTTTTCCGCTAATAATTGAATATGAGGGTGATCGACAATGGCTGTTTTAATTTCCTTGATTTGTTCAATACTTGTATCTTGCCAATCTACTTTAATAATTTTAACGTAAGGATAAAAATGCCCCCAAACAGGTTGATGAATGTAATCATCTAAGGCAAGTGTATAGCCTTTCTCTACTAGATCTTTACATAAGGATAGAAGCTTTTTACCGGGTTTAACGGTTTCTAAAATTTCAACCACGACTTCTTCATTGGTCAACATTTCAGGATAACCTTTATCCATGGTTTCTAAAGTGAAATTGATAAACGCGGGCTTATTACCAGTAAATTCACTGATCCCTAAATTGAATTTGCTTGCTTCTACCATTTTACTGGTAGCTTCATCACCATCAATATCGGGAAAAACATTATCTATACTATCGCGAAACAATAATTCATAAGCAAAGAGGTTTTTTTCTTTGTCTAGAATTGGTTGTCTGGCTGCGTAGAAGTACATAGAGTATCCTGTTTACCTTTTTATATTATGAATATATGAGAAATGCTTTGATATTTCATTCTTTTTTTACAGAAAGCCGTCATTATTATCAAATTAAATACCCAATCGGCAGAAAGTCAGAATATATTCCTGAAAAACATGGTAATGCATTTTGAGATCCGCATAATAACACTCAATATATTTTCTGTGTGTAACAGTTTTGTTTCTAACAAATAATAAATATTCTGATAAAACAATACACTTTTGGAGGCTCATTTGGCTACAGGTACTTTAGTTTCACTTGCTATCTATTTTATTGCTATGTTGGCAATAGGTTTATATGCATATAGAAAATCAACGAGCGATATTTCTGGTTATATGCTAGGAGGGCGAAGCTTGAGCCCTTCAGTTACTGCATTATCGGCAGGAGCTTCTGACATGAGTGGTTGGATGTTAATGGGTTTACCTGGGGCAATGTATTTAACTGGCTTAAGCAGTATGTGGATAGCGATTGGTTTGGTTATTGGCGCATTCATGAATTATTTAATCGTTGCACCAAGATTAAGAACCTATACAGAAGTAGCGAACGACTCTATTACTTTACCTGATTTTTTTGAAAATCGTTTTGGTGATAAATCACGTGCCCTGCGTCTAGTTTCTTCAATTGTAATTATTGTATTCTTTACCCTTTATACTTCATCAGGCGTTGTAGCTGGCGGAAAGTTATTTGAAAGCTCTTTCGGTCTTGATTACGAAATAGGCTTGTATATTACCGCGGGTGTTGTTGTCGTTTATACCTTGTTTGGTGGCTTTCTAGCGGTTAGCCTGACTGACTTTGTGCAAGGCTGTATTATGTTTTTAGCCTTAATTTTAGTACCTACTGTTGTTTTAAATGACATGGGAGGTATCACTCAAGTTACTTCAAGTATAGAAGCGATTAACCCTGAACTACTCAATTTATTTAATGGTGTCAGCATTGTCGCTATAATTTCTGCTATGGCTTGGGGCTTAGGTTATTTCGGTCAGCCGCATATTATCGTTCGATTTATGGCTATTCGTTCTGTTAAAGATATACCTGTAGCGCGTCGTATAGGTATGACTTGGATGATAGTATCTATTTGCGGAGCAATGGCAACCGGTTTTATTGGTATTGCTTATATCGCTAAAACAGGCACGCCATTAAATGATGCAGAAACGATTTTTATTCTTTTATCGCAATTGCTTTTTAGCCCATTAATTTCAGGCTTTTTGTTAGCAGCAATTTTAGCGGCAATTATGAGTACCATTTCCTCACAACTATTAGTGACATCAAGTTCATTAACCGGTGATTTTTATCAAGCGTTTTTAAATAAAACAGCGAGTGAAAAGCAGCTAGTATTTGTTGGCCGTTTGTCTGTATTAATTGTTGCTTTGGTTGCAATATATTTAGCTTACGATAGAAACAGCTCTATTTTAAGCTTAGTAAGTAACGCTTGGGCTGGGTTTGGTGCAGCATTTGGTCCTGTCGTTATCTTGAGTTTGTATTGGAAAAAAATGAATCGAAATGGTGCGCTAGCGGGAATGATAACTGGTGCTGCAACTGTTTTGTTTTGGATTTATGTACCAATCACTATCGATGGTCAAACGTTAAGTTCATGGATTTATGAAATTGTTCCGGGCTTTATTTTATGTAGTTTAGTTGTCGTGATTGTTAGTAAACTAACGTATAAACCTCAAAGCGATATTGAAGAAACGTTTGATGAAATGTTAAAGCATCATCCCTAAGCTTTATCGATATTAAAATGAAATAACGCAGTAATGTATAAGCCGAACAATTGTTCGGCTTTTTTATTTACAATTGCTTAATGCTTTTCAAATAAAAAGCGACTTAGATTTAAGTCGCTTTAACTAACTCTAATAATGTTTTATTAATAACGTATTTATGTTTAATTTAAGGCTAAGTCGACCAGCGAACATTATCTCTAATTTTTTTCTGCCATTGTATTAATGGTTCTTGTTTATCGCCAACAACAATTATTCGACTGTTTTTATAGTCATTAGCCACACCGTTAAGCTCACCATTTGCAAACTCTTTCATAAATGTTAAATGCTCATTTGCAGGAACAATATAAATATTAACGGGAGAGGTTTGTCCTTTAAGGACTAAGTGAAGGCTTTTCATACCATCAAAGCGACAAAAATCTGCCATCATTAATTCGCCTAGTCCATCAGAGAAACTACCATTAAACGAAGCCATTTTCTTATTTAACGAGGCAAGCGTTACTTTTGCTTCGGTGTTATTGTTGAAATAATGCGCTTCATGATTAGTATGTGCTATAGCGTAATCACCTACAGAGCTATAAGCATGAGAAAACTGTAAATGATTCACGGTTAAACCCACAGCAAAAGCAACTGAAGCGGCAAGTGCAAGTTTAATTCTGCTCGATTTTTTCTGCTGTTGATGGCTAGCGAGAGACTGACGTAGAATGAGTTTTTCGCTCAGTTCTTCAGGAATAGAAACATTTAATGCTGCCAATATATGTTCATCTAATTGCTCAATTTCTTGGGCAAATTTTTGTTTAGCAGGATCTGATTTTTTTGCAGAAATAACATCTGGATCAGTTGTTTTGGGATCTGCATAAATATTGCGTCGAAATAGCAAATCATCCATTGTATTGACCTCTTAACTTTGGTTCATCGTCTAAAGCTTCTTTGAGTTGATTACGGGCTCTAAATAACCGAGTCATCACGGTGTTTTTATTGAGAGATAACAGCGAAGCTATTTCTTCTCCACTAAAACCACCAATAACCTGTAACACTAAAGGCTCTCTGTATTCTTCAGGCATTTTTGCTATTTTATCTCTTAGCCAATGGTTTTCAATTTCTTGTTCTGAACTTGTTGAATGAGTATCTGTAATAGATTCCTCTTCATATTCACTCATTTCAAAACGTTTACGTTCAAATCGTCGTGCATTTTCACGTCGTAATATTGTGATCAACCATGACTTAGCCGCTTTTTCATCTTTTAAAGAATCTAAAGCGCGCCATGCCCTTAAAAATGTTTCTTGCACTAAGTCTTCCGCCACTTGTTTTTCGTGACAGAGCCAATAGGCATAGCGGTATAAATCGCTATGTAAGGCTTTTACTAGTGCTTCATATCTAACTTGTTTTGTCGCCATATTTGAAGAGACCTGAGCTTTAGATTTTTTATTTCCAATTAATTTAAATAAATTGGATGATCATGAATAATTTATGCAAATCTAAGTCTTTATGATAGGAGAGTAAGCTAGAGTGTATCGAGAAACACTCTAGCTTAATAGTCGAACGTTAAGGGTTTATAGCAAAAGAGGTGGTTGAGATAGTTTCTTGATTTTTATTCACTAAAATTATGGCTTTCATTAAATTATGTCCTTGCCAGCTTTGAGCATTTTTGCTGTAAAAACATTGCTGCAATTCATTGATAGCGGTAATTAATGTTTCCTCTTGCGTATGCTGAATAACATCTGAAATTGTTGATATTCTCTTTTCGGTTATTGAGTTATACCAAGGCGTTAATAACGCAAAAACTTGTTCACCATTGTTTTGTTTACAAGCGGCTAATAATGCCAAATAGCTATCATTTACGGTAATTTGTTTTTTCTTTGATGCGTTTGTTTTACTGGCTCGAAAATAAGTGATTAACCAAGCTAAAGACGTTAATAACCATAAGCCTAAAAATAACCATTGCAGCCACGAAGACTGATATACCATGATTGTTTTGCTTGAAGCTTCAGGTTGATTATTAATTATAGGAAGCTCTGAAGCTAAAGTTACTGGTGCTTGAGTTGTTTGTTCTGGATTTGCAGCAACCGTAATGGTTTGCGCTGGAATAACGGCTTGTTGAAAACGGTTTGTCACTGTATTCCACCAAGGAATAGCAATTTCTGGTAACTGATATACACCTGGTTTATTGGCAACAATCGCGAAGTTTTTCACTTTTTGGCTGACTAATCTATCGTTATTCAATCCTGTGTGTAATTCAGCTTGATCAGGATAAACTTTTAGCCCGCTTGGCATTACCATATCGATTTCAGGTAATTGTTCTTCTGAAAGTCCTGCAGCAGTTAATGTGATCACGCGTGTAATCGGCTCTCCAACAACAAAACTATCTGGCGTAGGTTGCCATTCTTGGTGAATAGATAATAATTCGCTGGGTAACCAAGCACCTTGATAATCATCAGGAATAGGGCGGATAGTTAACAAAATTTCTTCACCAATAACACTGACAGGCTTTGTTTCTGCGAAGCTTAAAAAGCCACTACGACGAGTAGAAGGTTGCATTATTTCGCCTGAAAAAATCGGTGATTTTAAGGTGAAACTACCACTTTGTTGAGGACTAATAGCATAAGTACGTTCAATTACACGGTATCGACGGCCATTGATAATAGAGTCAGCTTCTTTATCTTTACCTATTTGAGTGATATTTGCGCCCGTTAAAGAGGGTTCAGTTAAACTGCCTCGTTTTAATTCAGCGGCAAAATGCAGTTTCACAGTTAGCGTTAATTGTTGCTGTACATACACTTCTTTAGCGGAAATATCAGTGGTTATAAATAAATCTTGTTGTTTA
>JAQWHO010000040.1 GCA_029249355.1 Thalassotalea sp. | reverse complement strand
AATTAATGCCGGGGCATTTTTCTCCATCGAAATATCAAGCACCGTTACTGATTTAGCTTGTTCGATTGATACTTTTTCTACCAGTGTAATATCTCGCTTTACTCCGGTAACTAACGTTGAATTTTTAGGCTCAGCTAAGCGCAATTGTACTAAAGCAATGATGCCATCCGCATCACCATTAAAAACATCAAAATGCATTATTTAAAACTCTTATTATATTGTAAGTTAATCGTTTAAAGATTGAATAAACCGACTATTTAATATATTGATTATCAAGTAAATACTGAATGATTTGCTCAGCGCATTGTCGAATATCTTGTTCTGCTGTTTTTACATGAATCGTCGGACTTTCAGGAACATCATAAGTAGAATCAATCCCGGTAAAGTCTTTTATTTCACCCGCGCGTGCTTTTTTATAAAGGCCTTTGGGATCACGTTGTTCACAAATAGCTATCGGCGTATCAATAAATACTTCAATAAATTCATTCGCTTCTAGTAAGCTTTTAGCCATTGCTCTGTCAGCAGCGAAAGGTGAAATAAAGGCAGTTGAAATAATCGTTCCTGCATCAATAAAAAGTTTAGACACTTCACTGATGCGACGAATATTTTCCACTCTGTCTTCATCACTAAAACTTAAATCACCATTTAAACCATGACGGACATTATCGCCATCCAATAAATACGTATGGCAACCACGCTCAAACAATAACCTATCTACCGCATTGGCAACCGTTGATTTACCTGAACCGCTAAGACCTGTATACCAAAGTAAACAAGGTCGTTGTTCTTTCATTTGTGCGCGCTGATTTTTATCGACCAATTGCTCATGCCACACAGTATTTTCAGTTTTCATATTCATTTTAAATTTCACTATTAAAGTTTTCTATTACTAATCCCATGTTCAAAACTTGCTAAAAAGGAAAAACATAGGGCAATAACGTTAATACCACAATGCTATAGGCCAAAGACACTGGTACGCCAAAGCATACAAAGTCTTTCAAGGTATAATTACCCGCGTTATAAACCATTACATTAGTCTGATAACCAAATGGGCTGATAAAGCTGCCACTGGCTGCAAAAGCCACCGCCATAACAAACGGTAAAGGGCTAACGCCTAAACCAAGCGCTATATTATAGGCGATAGGAAATACCAAAGCAGCCGCCGCGCTATTAGTGATTAATTCGGTCATTAATAATGTGATAATAAAAATAACAACCAAAGTGATATATGCACTTTGCCCATGTAATATATTTTCAATATTAATCGCAATTAATTCAGCAACACCACTCGTTTCAAGTGCTTTCGCCAGCGTTAAAGCACCGACAACTATCATCCAAATTTCTAAAGGAAATCGACGTTTTATTTCATTGACGGTTAAACAACCGGTGAAAATAAGTAATGAAATATAAAAAATCAAACACTTTAGTAAAGAAATATCTAATAAAACAGATATTAAAATACTAGCAATAAAGCCGAACAACGTTAAATTATCACGCCAGCCAGAAAGCATATTGTCGGGCTTATGCCCCGATAAAATATAAAAATTTTTCGACAGATTTGTACGAGCACTAAAGTCATTACCCACGGCTAATACAAGAAAATCGCCAGGCTTTATTATTAACTCTCCCAGCTTACCCGACAAAGAGCTGCCTTCACGCTTTATTGCCACAACAGCCGCATCAAAACGTGCCCTAAAACCTGATTGTTTCAATGTTTTACCAACAATGGCAGAGTCAGGCTTAATTAAGACTTCGGTCAGGTTATCTCTTAACAAACCATTTTGTTCAGCAAATAAGGTTAAACCATCAAATTGCTGTAAAATTAATATTTTTGAAATATCCCCGGAAAAAATTAATTTATCATTTTTTAAAATTATTTCGTCTGGCGTCACTGGAGAAATTAAGCGGTTATGACGAATAATTTCAACTAAAAAGAGTGAATCTAAACTTCTTAATCCATTTTCTTCGATGCTTAAGCCAATCATTTTTGAGTCATTGCTAACTTTAGCTTCTAATAAGTAATCTTGATTAGACGCCTTTTCTTCTTCAATATTGGGTAATTTTTGTTGTCTGATAAGAATCACAAATAAACAAACAAGAAGGGCAATAATTCCTATCGGCGTAAAATCAAAAAAACCAAGTCCTTCATGCCCTTGCTCAATCAACATGGTATTAACAATTAAGTTAGTTGATGTACCGACCAATGTTAAGCTCCCGCCTAAAATTGCCGCAAAAGACAATGGAATAAGTAGTTTTCCAGGGTTAATCAAACGGTTATTTTTAACGGTAGAAATTAACGCAGCAACCACTGCAGTATTATTCATTAACGCTGATGAAAATGCAGTATAGGCCAATGTTTTTATTGTTGATTTTAATGGTGAGCCATTAATCATTGTCGCTGAAAGGCGGCGTAAAACGCTGGTTCTTTCAAAAGAAAATGACGCTAAAACAAGAAGAATAAGCGTCACTAAGCCAGAGTTAACCGCATTATTAAGTATATGAGAAGTATCAACAAAAGAAGTGGCAAGACACGTTAACATTGCTGCCGAAAATACACGTTCAGGTGAACGCTGAAACTTCAAAAGCCCAATAAAAGTACCGATAAAAATGACCACTAAAAGCCATTGCATTGCTACCATTATTATTTTCCTTTTCGTAGCATATTTGTCAAAAAACATATAAGTCGCTGATAATCATATCTCATGATTATCAGCGACTTCAATGACGATAAACGGGCTTATTTGACTTTAACTATAAGTAAAAACTATAAAAAGTTACTTTAGCTTAGAAATGTCTCGTGTTCCCCAATGAGGAAAGTGTTTTCTAACAAGCGCATTATATTCAAGCTCAAAAGCAGAAAACTCGACTTGTTGATCTTGCGAAATCGCTTTGTTGATCATGCCAGCACCAACCGTAATATTGCTTAAACGATCAATAATAATAAAAGCACCTGAGGTTTTATTTGATTTATAAGCATCAAAATGGAGTGTTTCTGCTACTTCAAAATTAACAGAACCTATTTCGTTTAATGCAAGCTGAGTGACTTCGCTAGTTTCCATCGTGTTAACGTCAGTACGATGCTCAATGTTCATTACATGGCCCGTCGTTATTTTACTGCCGTGCTTAATATAGTATTCACGTCCAGCTTCTAATTCATCTTCATGCATCCAAACAACTGAAGCATTAAACTCTTTTGATGATTCAGGTAAAGCGCCCTTTTTAACGATCATTTCACCGCGGCTAATATCAATCTCATCAGCTAAGGTTAACGTGATTGCTTGGCCTTTATCTGCACGTTCTAAATCACCATCAAAGGTAACAATAGATTTAACCGTGCTTTCCTTACCTGAAGGTAATGCGACAATTTCATCACCGACTCGAATATGTCCAGAACCAATGGTGCCTGAAAAGCCACGAAAGTTTAAATTAGGACGATTAACATATTGAACTTGTAATCTAAACTGTGTGAAACTTTCATCGTTATCGACTGAAATTGTATTCAATAGTTTCATCATTGTTGCGCCCGGATACCAAGGCATATTGGCACTTTCTTCAACAACATTATCGCCATTTAACGCAGAAATAGGTACAAAACGTACATCGTTAAATTCAAGGCCGTCGGCAAAATCACGATATTCTTTCTTAATAGCTTGATAGCGTTCTTGGCTATAATCAACCAAATCCATTTTATTCACAGCAACTAAAACATGTTTTACGCCAAGTAATGAACAAATAAATGAATGGCGACGTGTTTGCACTTGCACACCATGACGGGCATCAATCAAAATAATCGCTAGATCACACGTAGATGCACCTGTTGCCATGTTGCGCGTATATTGTTCATGGCCTGGAGTGTCAGCAATAATAAACTTACGTTTATCTGTGGCAAAATATCGATAAGCAACGTCAATTGTAATACCTTGCTCACGTTCAGATTGTAAGCCGTCAACCAATAACGCTAAATCTACCGCTTCACCGGTTGTACCTGATTTTTTACTGTCATTTTCAATTGCCGCTAGTTGATCTTCAAAAATCATTTTTGAATCATGTAATAAACGGCCAATTAAGGTGCTTTTTCCGTCATCAACACTGCCACAGGTAAAGAAACGTAGCATTTCTTTATTTTCATGTTGTTTTAAATAAGCTTCAATATCAGTTTCAAGCAAATCTGTTTTAAGTAAGTCTGGTTGATTACTCATTTTTATTCCTTTGGTATTCGTTTCTTATACCAGCATTACTTTGTCTGGTATTAATAATATTGTTAATAAGAAAATTATCTTTTAGGTTAGAAATAACCTTCCATTTTTTTCTTTTCCATAGAACCCGCTGAGTCATGATCAATCACTCGACCTTGCCTTTCAGAGGTTTTGGTTAACAACATTTCTTGAATAATTTCAGGTAAAGTCGTTGCTTCAGATTCAACTGCACCTGTAAGTGGATAACAACCTAATGTTCTAAAGCGAACATTTTTCATCATCACTTCTTCACCGTCTTCAATTGGCATACGATCATCATCAACCATAATCAGTGTGCCGTCGCGCTCAACAACAGGACGCTTTTCAGAAAGGTATAGCGGAACAATTTTAATGCCTTCTAAATAAATATATTGCCAAATATCAAGTTCGGTCCAATTTGATAATGGGAAAACACGAATACTTTCCCCTTTATTTACTTTACCGTTATAAACATTCCATAATTCTGGACGTTGGCTTTTAGGATCCCAACGATGATTTTTATCACGAAAAGAATATACACGCTCTTTTGCGCGAGATTTTTCTTCATCACGTCGAGCGCCACCAAATGCAGCATCAAAACCGTACTTATCTAGTGCTTGTTTTAAACCTTGCGTTTTCATTATGTCGGTATGTTTAGCACTACCATGAGTGAATGGACCAACCCCCATAGCAACACCTTCGGGATTTTTGTGCACAAGTAATTCAAAGCCATATTCTTTTGCCATTTGATCACGAAATTCAATCATTTCTTTGAATTTCCATGTGGTATCAACATGTAGCAAAGGAAAAGGTATTTTTCCCGGTGCAAATGCTTTGCGAGCAAGATGAAGTAAAACAGCAGAGTCTTTACCTACGGAATAAAGCATCACTGGCTTATCAAACTCAGCTGCCACTTCGCGCATTATATGGATAGATTCAGCTTCTAATTTTTGTAGGTGAGTTAAATTCATTGGCTTATTACGTTAATCCCTATTTAATATGCCATGAATTTTGTCATATAATCTTAGTAACATCCAATATAAGAAAGTACTTTAATAGACAAAAAGTGAATATAAAAAATCATACTTACATTCATTTTGTATTAAGTATTCTGTTAATTGGGCTAGCTTGGCTTTAACTTTGATTGATTAAACTTAGCAATTAATGAAAGAGATGATGAAGATAGTTTTTCACTTTCAGCACCATTCATGACTTTTAACACTTGATTACCTAATTGTTTACCTAATTCAACACCCCATTGATCAAACGAATTAAGTTGCCACAAAGCCCCTTGTACAAATATTTTATGCTCGTATAAAGCGAGTAATGAACCAAAAGATTCAGGTGTTACTTTATTGATTAGCAAGGTATTACTTGGGGTATTACCTTTCATGGTTTTATGCGGCGCTAACGTTTCTACTTCTGATTTAGATAAACCATCTGCGGTTAGTTCATCTTTAACCTGAGATAAATTCTTGCCTTGCATTAATGCTTCACTTTGCGCGAAACAATTAGCGACAAGTACTTGATGATGTTCTTTAAGCTGACTTGAGCTTTGTAGTGCGACGATAAAATCAGTCGGTACTATATCGTCACTTTGATGCATTAATTGCATAAAAGCATGTTGTCCATTGGTACCTTCTTGCCCAAAAACCACAGGCGCCGTGCCCCAAGACAGCTTTTCACCATCAGTACTAACAGACTTACCGTTACTTTCCATATCAGTCTGTTGTAGATACCCCGGCAAAGCACGTAAAGAATGATCATAAGGCAAAATAGCTAGGCTTGAATGCTCCAAACCATTTCGGTTCCAAATACCAAGAAGCGCTAATAAAACAGGCATGTTATTTTCAAAAGTAGCTGTTTTAAAATGCTCATCCATAACGGCAGCACCTGATTTCAACTGTGCAAAACCTTCGTTACCAATAGCAAGTGCTAACGGCAAGCCGACTGCTGACCATAATGAAAATCGACCACCCACCCAATCCCACATAGGTAAAATATGTTGTTCAGATAAACCAAATGACATCACGGCATCAATATTCGTGCTTATGGCGAACCACTGCTTTTCAATAATATTTTGGTTATTTGATGTTGATAACATCCAATTTTTAATTGCTATTGCATTTAATAACGTTTCTTGGGTAGTAAATGTTTTGGATATCACCACAACGAGTGTTGTTTCTGCGGGTAAATTACTTATTTTTTCTTCTACCGCACCGCCATCTACGTTGGCTAAAACATGAACATTAAGTCCTGTTGAATGGTAAGGTTTTAAGGCTGTTAATGCGACTTTTATACCGTAGTAAGAGCCACCTATTCCAATCGCTAAAACATCGGTAAATTTTTCGCCCGACGCTGAGCGTAAATTCCCTGAGCAGACGTTTTCGACAATGTCTGCCATTTTATCTTCAGTATTTATGACTTCATTAGCTTCATCTTTTAACACGGCTTTTTTTATCGAGTTTGAAGCTCTTAATGCAGTATGTAAAACCGCTCTATTTTCAGTATTATTAATTTTTTCACCTGAAAACATACGGTTGATAGTTTCAGGTAAATGATTGTTGTCTGCCCATTGAAATAAAGCAGACAACTCTTCTGAGGTAATATTTTGTTTGGAATAATCAAGAAAAACATCACCAACAGAGGTTGATAGCTTATCTGCACGTTGAGACTCAGAAAATAAATCCTGAATTGAACGATTTTTCACCTTATCTGCTAATTGGCAGATATCACTTAGGTTTTTAAACACAGATACATCCTTATAAATCTTATTACAGGTAAAACTATCAAGACTAAAACTTACAAATTACAAATAAATCTATTTTAATAACTCTTTTATATGTTGCTTAAAATCATCTGCCAATTCAGGGTGTCTTAATCCATATTCAACATTAGCTTTCATGTAGCCTAACTTAGAGCCACAATCATGTGATTTACCAGTCATATGAAAAGCTTCAACCGTTTCTTTTTCCATTAACATAGCAATAGCATCGGTAAGTTGAATTTCATCGCCAGCGCCAGGAGGCGTTAATTTAAGTAAGTCCCATATTTTTTCAGATAAAACATAGCGACCAACAACCGCTAAATTAGAAGGTGCGCTTTCTACAGGAGGTTTTTCAACAATTGCTGTCATAGTTTTAGATTCTCCAGGCGCTAAATCATAACCGGCACAATCTACAACACCGTAACTGCTAACTTTCTCCATAGGCACAGGCTCAACCATGATTTGGCTATAATTACCCACTTCTTTATAACGTGTCAGCATAGCTGATAAGTTTTCAGTTTTTAAATTAGCATGAGTGTCATCAAGAATTACATCAGGTAAAACAACGGCAAATGGTTCATTGCCAATAATTGGACGGGCTTTTAATACCGCATGTCCCAAACCTTTTGCTTCGCCTTGGCGTACATGTAAGATAGTAATATCTTTTGGACAAATCGCTTGAATTTCTTCCAGTAATTGGCGTTTAACACGCTTTTCAAGTGTTGTTTCTAATTCAAAAGATTTATCAAAATGGTTTTCAATGGCATTTTTAGATGAATGAGTCACTAAAACGATTTCTTTAATTCCAGCATCTATACACTCATTAACAATATATTGAATTAAAGGCTTATCGACGATGGGAAGCATTTCTTTAGGAATAGCTTTCGTTGCGGGCAACATTCTTGTGCCAAGACCTGCTACTGGGATCACTGCTTTCGTTATTCTTTTATCCATATTATCCATCTTTAGTTAATAAATTAATTTCAATTAAGGTAAATATTACTATTAATTAACAATTAAACTCCAGTTTAATGTCGTATTTCCCGAATTTAGTCTATTTTCTGTACGATTCAC
>JAQWHO010000039.1 GCA_029249355.1 Thalassotalea sp. | reverse complement strand
GCTGCATCACCAAAGTATTCTTTCGCCAAATTATCAACAGATAATGCTGTTGTATGATAGGTTGGTAGCGTGATTAAGTGATGGAAAATATTAGCATCTCGCGCACTATCCGCCTGGAAGCTACGGATTTTATCGTCAGCTTTGGCCGCTAATGCACTGTCATCGTATTCTGCGCTCATTAAGTCATCGCGAATATAAGCCGATACATCTTCACCCGATTCTAACATTGCGTCATAAGCTTGTTGACGGAAATTCAACGTCCAGTTAAATGATGGACTGTTGTTATACACTAACTTAGCATTAGGGATTTCTTTACGCACTTCATTCATCATTGCAGCGATATCAGCAACATTAGGCGTTGCTGTTTCAATCCAAAGTAAATCTGCACCGGCCTTAATTGCTTCAATACTATCAAACACACAACGTTGTTCACCGGTACCTTGGCGGAACTGGTATAAGCCAGAAGGCAAACGTTTAGGACGAACAAGCTTACCGTCACGATTAAAACAAACATCGCCTTCAGCCATTTGTGAAACGTCAATTTCTTCAACATCTAAGAAAGAATTGTAGATATCACCTTGATCGCCGGGCTCTTTAACCACAGCAATTTCTTTTGTCAGGCCAGCACCTTCAGAATCGGTTCGAGAAACGATAATACCGTTATCAATACCTAATTCTAAAAAGGCATGGCGAAGGGCACGAATTTTAGAGTGAAAATCAGCATGAGGAACGGTTACTTTACCGTCTTGATGACCACATTGTTTTTCATCAGCAACTTGGTTTTCAATTTGCAGTGCACAAGCGCCCGCTTCAATCATTTGTTTCGCCATTAAATAAGTTGCTTCAGCATTACCAAAACCGGCATCAATATCAGCAATAATTGGTACAACGTGTGTTTGGTAATTATCAATTTCATCTTGAATATTAGCAGCTTGAGCTAAATCACCCGCATCATTTGCTTTGTCTAAATCGCGGAAAAGACCACCTAATTCGCGCGCATCTGCTTGGCGTAAGAAGGTATATAACTCTTCAACTAAAGACGCTACCGTTGTTTTTTCGTGCATTGACTGATCAGGAAGAGGACCAAATTCGCTGCGTAATGCTGCAACCATCCAACCCGAAAGGTATAAGTATCGTCTTTTTGTTGATCCAAAATGTTTCTTAATTGAAATCAATTTTTGTTGACCAACAAAGCCATGCCAACAACCTAGAGATTGCGTATATTTTGTATTATCTGCGTCAAATTCAGCCATATCTTCACGCATAATATCGGCAGTGTATTGAGCAATATCTAAACCCGTTTTAAATTGGTTTTGAACTCGCATACGAGCGATATATTCAGGATTAATCGCATCCCAAGAGTCACCTGCTTTTTCTTTGATTGCTTTAACGGCTTCAATAGCGCTTTGATAATTAGACATACGATTCTCTCCAAAAAATAATTTACACTGTGCCTCACAGTAAAATATGTAATTAAAACTGTAGACTTTCATAAAGGACGACAAAAAGGTTAATCGATCAAACACCCATTAATAAAATATATAATTTTTATCGTCAGTATTCACAAAGTAAATAATAGTATTATTTATTATTTTTTTACCTTTAAATTCAAAAGTTAAGGTTAGTGAGTTATTTTTATTAATTTTCGAAAAACTCTCATTTGCTGTAACTAGTACTAAAATCTACTTGCAATCACTACCTAGTAATGACATATACTTAATTTATGATTTTTATGAAGAGTATTTAGTACATGAATATATCTAAGATTGATTTAAACCTCCTGATTTACTTAGATGTTTTATTAAGAGAAAAAAATGTTACCCGTGCAGCAAGTCAGCTGAACATTACTCAACCCGCTATGAGCAATGGCTTAAAGCGATTACGTACTCTTTTTAATGATCCTATTTTAGTGAGAACGTCTGACGGTATGGTACCAACAGAGCGTGCACGTTCTTTATCACCCGTCATTAGAAAAATACTATTAGAGTTAGAAGAAGCCCTACAAGGAGAGGAAGAATTTAACGAACAACATAGTCAGCGTGTGTTTAGAATTATGGCAAGTGACTATGCGGCTTCAACATTGCTTCCCGTTTTATTAAGAAAAATCAATCAAATAGCTCCTAATGTTATCATTGATATTATGACGCCCAGTGACGTGAATTTTCACGATGTGGAAGCGGGTAAAATTGATATGGCGATTAATCGCTTTGATGAATTACCACAGTCTTTCCATCAAAAAACCATTTGGCGCGATACATTCTCTTGTTTACTTAGCGCGGATAACGATGTTGTCACGAAATTCAACCTCAATAATTATTTATCTTCAAAGCATGTTTGGGTATCTAAAACTGGTTTTGGTGTGGGTGTTGGAATGGATCCAAAAGATGTACAAAAACTTGGATGGGTAGATGAAGCATTAGCGCGCTTAGGTAAAAAGCGAAACATTAAAGTATTTACCCGTAATTATCATGTAGCAATGCAACTGGCTTATGAAGATGATTTGGTAGCAACCCTGCCGACAAAAGCAGCTATGCTTCATAAGGACGATGCTAATTATACGATTTTAAAACCGCCTTTTGAAATTCCGGATATAGAATTAAAAATGATTTGGAGTCCATTATTACATCATGACGCTAGTCATATTTGGTTCAGGCAACTAGTCATTGAAGCCGCAAAAGAACAAGAGAAAAGTTAGCACTTACTCATGAATAACGCATTATATACTGTAGTTTATATTTCAATTTGCTTGATAGTGGGGTATTTATTTAATCACCTGATAGGTGGTTTACCCCCAAGTTTATACGGCATGGTGTTATTTACTTTACTGCTGCACTTTCGACTATGTGATGCATTACGTGTGAAAGCTTCAATTACCTGGGGAATAAAACATATGGGGGTGTGCTTTGTACCTGCAGGGGTTGGTATAATCAACCATTACCAACTCATCAAAACGCACGGCATAATGTTAGTCGCTATTACCTTTATTAGCACTTTTCTCATATTGACCTTTGTTGGCCTACTCTTTCAATCTATTGAAAATAAAAGTAATTCTATTGATTAATATACAACTAATAACCACTTCACTTTTATTTTCTGGTATCACTTTACTGATCTATCAAGGTTTTGCTTGGTTACAAAATAAGTCAGGAAAAATTTGGCTTAATCCAATGCTATTAAGCATATTTTTCCTCATTGCTTTATGCATTCTTTTTCATATTGATGTTCAATCTTATGAGCAATCAACACTCTTATTGAGTAATTTACTTGAACCTGCAGTTGTCGCGCTGGGCTACCCCCTTTACCAACACTTAAATACAATGAAATCTCAATGGAAACATATGACGCTATTACTTGCAGCAGGAGCTGTACTGGTGATCAGCAGCAGTTATATTTTTACCATGATAATAATAGAGCTGCCTTCAATAGCGGTATCATTATCATTGAAATCTATCACGACGCCTGTAGGTATAGCGTTAACTGAACAATTAAATGGTAATACAGCAATAACCGCTTTTGCGATAATTTTAGCAGGGTTGTTTGGTGCTATATTTGGCATTAAATGGCTAACGCTAATTAATGTCACTTCTCCAAAAGTACAGGGGTTAGCGATAGGTGCTGCAAGCCATGCACTTGGCACTGCAACAGTGAGTCAATTAAGTTATCAACACGCTGCATACAGTTCATTTGCGCTAATTATATCTGCAACTATCACAGCAATTATTTCTCCTTCGTTAATTACTCAAATCCAGTTGTTATTATTTTAAATACCCTTTTCATCTGCAGTTAGGTTAAGTATTCACAAAAAGAAACAAGTAAATCATCAGTATTCACAAGATGAATAATAGCTATCAAAAATGACAATACTTTTAAACAAAAGGTTCTTAACTAAATAATTTTAATATTAAACTGTTAATAAACAATAGATTGAAGCGCTAAGAGGAAAACAATTTATTTAAAATCAGTCCAAATATAATATTTATAGAATTTAGCCTATTGCTTGTTTGACTGAAACTTTTTACATTCACGACTCGTAAACTGAAACGCTTTATGAAAACTTTTCAAATTCAAATCATCTAAGGACTTATCTATGTCATCTAGAATCAATATTGCCAATCTTCAAGTAGCCCAATGCCTTTATGATTTTATCGAACAAGATGTACTTACCGGCTTACCCATTGAGTCGAAAAGTTTTTGGTCAAATTTTTCAGAGATTATTGAAGATTTAATGCCAATTAATCAGCAATTACTCGTAACCAGAGATAAATTGCAATTACAGATAGATGAATGGCATCAAGCTCACCAAGGTGCAGAGTTTGACTTTGCACAATATAAAGCCTTTTTATCAGAGATTGGTTATATAGTGCCACAGGTTGATGACTTTCAAATTTCTACCACTCAGGTAGATAAAGAATTAGCTACCATGGCTGGACCTCAACTGGTTGTGCCAATTATGAATGCCCGTTTTGCTTTGAATGCTGTAAATGCTCGCTGGGGCAGCTTATATGATGCTTTATACGGTACGGATATTATTTCAGAAGAAGACGGAGCCGAGCGTGCTGGTAAATATAACCCAGCTCGCGGTAGAAAGGTAATCGACTTTGCTCGTGACTTTCTTGATACACATTTACCTTTAGCCACAGGTTCACATCATCAAGCCACTCAATACACCTTGGTGAATAACACGTTAAACATTACCTTAAACAATAGCATTGAAACCACTTTGCAATCACCACAACAATACTTAGCTTTTCAAGGTGATACTCATGCACCTACTAGCTTATTATTTAGCAATAACGGCTTACATTTTGAGATGAATTTTGACAAAGAAAGCATCATAGGCCGAAGCGATAAAGCTGGTATCAGTGATATTACCTTAGAATCTGCATTAACGACCATTATGGATTGTGAAGATTCAGTTGCTGCTGTTGACGCAGAAGATAAAGTACTTGCCTATAAAAATTGGTTAGGTTTAAACAAAGGTGAATTAACCGAAAAAATTACTAAAAACGGTCAAAGCTTTACCCGTTCAATGGCGTCTGATCGCAGTTACATTGATACACATGGTGATAAATTAGTGCTAAAAGGCCGCAGCTTAATGTTCATCCGTAATGTTGGACATTTAATGACTAACAATGCCATTTTAACTGCTTCTGGTGAAGAAGTACCTGAAGGCATTATCGACGCAATGATCACCTCACTTATTGCGCTTTATGATATTAAGCATCAAAACCAATTAACTAACCAAGTAAAAAATAGCGCAGAAAAATCCGTTTATATTGTTAAACCAAAAATGCATGGACCTGAAGAAGTAGCGTTTGCTAATACGTTATTTGAACGCGTAGAAGATGCTCTATCGCTAGATAGGAAAACAATAAAAATAGGTATTATGGATGAAGAAAGACGCACAAGTGTTAATTTGAAGGCGTGTATTTTTGCAGCAAAAGAGCGAGTGGTGTTTATTAATACCGGCTTTTTAGATAGAACTGGCGATGAAATTCATACGTCAATGGCAGCTGGAGCCATGGAACGCAAAGCCGACATTAAACTAACTCCTTGGATAAACGCTTACGAAGATAATAATGTCGATGTGGGTTTGGCCTGTGGCTTTAGTGGCAAAGCTCAAATAGGAAAAGGCATGTGGCCAATTCCCGACCAAATGGCAAATATGTTAGCAAACAAAATAAATCACGTTGAAGCGGGCGCCAATACCGCTTGGGTACCATCGCCAACAGCGGCGATTCTTCATGCTCTTCACTATCATCGCGTAAATGTTTTTGATTTACAGAAAAAAATTATGAAGCGCACTGCTGCTAATATAGATGATATTTTAACGATACCATTAGCGAAAGACACGAATTGGTCAACAGATGAAATTCAACGAGAACTTGATAATAACTCTCAAGGGATTTTAGGTTACGTTGTTAGGTGGATTGATCAAGGTGTTGGCTGCTCGAAAGTGCCAGATATTAATGATGTAGGCTTAATGGAAGACAGAGCTACTTTACGAATATCTAGCCAGCATATGGCTAACTGGTTAAAGCATGGTATTTGTACCAAGGAACAGGTATTAGCAAGCTTAAGTAAAATGGCAAAGGTCGTTGATGAGCAAAATAGTACAGACCCATTATATCAGGCAATGTCTGATGATTTAGATAACAGCGTTGCTTTTCAAGCTGCCTGTAAACTTGTCTTGGATGGTGAAGAACAACCCAATGGTTATACCGAACCTTTACTACATAAATTTCGCTTACAGAAAAAACAAAGTAGGTAACAACTCTTTTCGAATTTCCCAAAATGCTAGGGCTGTTGATTTTTCGCGGTTGAATTTTGTTCGAGATAGAATCGTTTTGATCGCGGCGAGTAGTGTGTAGCCTAGCATTCTAAGCAAATATTACTCAACAAAGAGTAAAACGATTTTAGCCGAATCCTTCGGACAGCGTTTGTTGGCCATTTTTACGGCGTTATCACCTTTTTATGTGGAACAACCACATCACAAAGGTTCTGCCTTGTATAAATACCCACAAACTGCTGCAAAAACAATCTCGAAAGTTCAACAGCCCATAATAAAGGTGTAGAAAATTGAATCTTTTACATCTTTATTTGTCACAAGTGATTCATTTACATTTTATAAACATACGAAAATAATAGTACATAAGTATAATTAAGCGCTTTAACTGATAAAATCGACCGTTTACCCCATAAAAATAGCAATAGCATCGATTAATAATTAAAGTTAAAATGCAACTTCCGTTATTACATATGTTAAATAAATGTATCAACAGATAGTGAAACTTGGGAGAGGATGGAACAATGATATCACTTGGTAAAACTCTATTTTTTACAGGCTCTTTAATGCTTGTTTGTGCGGTTGTGAACGCAGCAGATATAAATAATATTTATATTGTTCAAAAAAACATTCAACAACATGGCTATATGTTGTTTAATCCAAAGCTTGAAAGTGAAGATAAAAATACAATACAACTTGGAGCTAAAAAAATAGCTTATGGTTATGAACGTTCTTTACTTCCACAAGTTTCATCCAAAAAAGTCATGTATAAAAACTGCCAAGCGAAGAAAAAAAATGAGCTTTACGAACTTTCTGCCATTTTTAACGATAAACTACAGCTGTTTTTATCTTCTATTTATGACTCAAAAAATTATGACGTGGCCGAAAAGCAAAATACTAATAATGACCTTAATGTGAATAGCAGCATTCGTATTCACTAAAAACCTGATACTTATTATTTAGTTTCACGGACACCCAATCCCCCTTCATTTGACGGCCTTTTAATTAACATAAAGTGTTGATTTAAGTTAGCAGGGTTAATTAACGCTGATTTGCTAATTTACAGGCTTCGGTGATCTTATCCCATTCGCCATTTTCTTCCCAATTCTTTGGTGCAACCCAACTGCCACCAATAGCAAAACAATTAGCTAATGCTAAATAATCTGATCTATTTTCTTGATTAACGCCGCCAGTTGGACAAAAACTAATATCTGAAAATATTGATGACATTGCTGAAATAAAAGCTGCGCCACCCGATAAAGATGCTGGAAACAGTTTTAATTCATTAAAACCAAATTCACTTGCGAGTAATATATCTGCCGTGTTAGAAACACCCGGTAAAACCGGTAAGTCACACGTTGACAATTCTGCTAACAGATTAGCTGAAATCGCTGGCGTGATAATAAAGTCAGCTCCAGCAGCTTTTGCTTCACGTAATATTTCTTTAGACGTTATAGTACCAGCGCCGACAATTAACGATGGATATGCTTTTTTTATCGCTTTAAGCGCTTCAAGTGAAGCTTCTGTGCGTAACACAACTTCAATTAAGTTTAGTCCTGCTTTAACCATTGCCCCCGTTATTGCAACACCTTGCTCAGGCGTATCGGCTTGAACAATTGGCAATAAAACTTGAGATGCCATCAACTTTCGAAATGATTTCATGAAGGTCCTTTTAAAACTTTTATAAATAAATTGTGCAAACTTAGGCTTATACTGATGTTAAAGTGCCCTTGTTATAGTTGAGTAACAAATTGATTAAATAGCGCTTTAGGTGCAATAGCCCCTTTATGCTGAATAACAAAACATGCTGCTTTTGACGCTTTACTCACTGCTTCGGCAATTGATTCACCTGCCAAACGAGCTCCTAAATAC
>JAQWHO010000038.1 GCA_029249355.1 Thalassotalea sp. | reverse complement strand
TTTAATACTTCAACCGTTTGTCCAGACATTGTGGTCAATACATCACCAGGGCGATAGGCATTACTGCTTGGCATGTTCTCACAACCGGCTAAAACACCAATAACATTAATCGGTAAGTTTAGTTCGGCAAGCGCATGCATTGCACCTAATACACCTGCAGCACCACCCATGTCATATTTCATTTCGTCCATTGCTTCACTAGGCTTAATTGAAATACCACCACTGTCAAACGTTAAGCCTTTTCCGACTAATACGATTGGGTTTGAATCATCGTTTGCGCCGTTATATTTGATAACACTCATGATTGATTCATTCACTGAACCACGACCAACAGCAAGATATGAGCCCATACCTAGTTCGGTCATTTGCTTTTCATCAACAATGTCAGTGGTTACATTGTCATAATCGTTTTCGAGTATTTTAGCTTGTTCTGCTAAATAGGCCGGATTACAGATGTTTGGCGGCATATTCGCGACATTTTTACAGGTATTTATGCCTTCTGAAATAGCTAACCCATGAGCGATAGCACGTTCACCTAAAGGTAATTCACGACGAGTAGGGACATTAAATACGATTTTACGTAATGGACGACGCGGTTCTTCTTTACGCGTTTTTAAACTATCAAAACTGTATAAACAGTCTTGAGTAGCTTCAACGGCTTGACGTACTTTCCAATAATTATCTCGGCCTTTTACATGTAATTCAGAAAGAAAACAAACCGCTTCCATAGAGCCTGTTTCGTTTAGCGTATTAATGGTTTTGCTGATAATTTGACGATATTGACGTTCGTCTAATTCTCGTTCCTTACCACAGCCAACTAATAAGACACGTTCACTTAAAATATTAGGTACATGATGCAATAACAACATTTGCCCTGATTTACCTTCAAGATCACCACGACGTAAAAGATTACTGATGTAACCTTCACTGATCTCGTCAAGTTGTTCTGCTATGGTTGATAAACGTCTCGGCTCAAATACACCAACAACTATACAAGCACTACGTTGCTTTTCTGGGCTGCCACTTTTTACACTAAATTCCATGGGCTCTCCTAATTTTTAGGTAAAACTGAATAATTTCTAAAAAAAATGCAGTTTAACTTGCTTAAATCTACACTTAATAGATAAGCTTACTGTAATACTTTTTCAAATAATTAATCAACTGAGTTTCTATTTTATCAAGCTAAAGGCTATAATTATAGCCGGACTCAGCAGTTTTACCTTAAGGCGATTAAATTATTTTACTTATGAAAACGACAAGTTTACTTAAAAATTGTGCGTATGTCAGAAAAAAACTATGTTTTCTAGAATGTTTTATCAAATGTTTTATCAAATGTTTTTATAGGATCGCTTCGTGATCATATTTCGTTATTTATTAAAAGAAGTCGCTAAAACACAATTGGCGGTATTTATTGTTTTAATGACAATATTTATCAGTAATAAATTTGTTCGAGTACTGGATGACGCTTCTGAAGGCGGGATTCCAGGACAAATGGTTATGGTGTTTATTGGCTTAAAAATTCCTGATTTAGCCGGAATGATTTTACCGTTAAGCTTTTTCCTCGGAATTTTACTTGCTTATGGGCGAATTTACGCCGATAACGAAATGTCGATATTTCATGCTTGTGGTGTTAGTGAATGGTACGTAGTTAGAGTGACTTTGCTGCTGGCTTTTGTTACCGCTATTATCACGGGCATATTTACTCTCTATTTATCGCCAATGGCGGCAGAATATGAATATCAAGTAAAAGAGCAACTTTCCGCAGATTCAGGTTTAAGCTCATTAATTGCCGGGCGTTTTCAAACAACGGGTAATGAAAAAGCGGTGGTTTTTATTCATGATAAAAATCGCGAGGACAATACCTTAAGAAAAGTGTTTGTTGCTCAATTGCCCAGCGAAAATGATCGCCATAAAAATATCATTAACTCGAGCTTAGTTTATGCAGCGAAAGGCGAAGTTATTGAAGATGTTACCGGTTCGCAAAAGTTAATTCTTACCAGTGGAACTCGTTACCAAAACGATGTTAAAAATAACGAATTTCGTCAAGTCGCTTTCGGAAAATATTACATTCAAATTCAAGATCAAAAAGTCGAACATAAAAGCCGAAAACTTAAAGCGATACCGACGGCAGATCTATTTGAAGAAGAGCAAACTGAGTATACCGCTGAAATACATTGGCGTATTGCCTTTCCGCTGGCTTGTATTATTTTAACGTTTGTAGCTGTTCCTTTAAGTGTGGTTAATCCTCGACAAGGTAAGTTTGCTAAAATGCTACCCGCATTATTACTCTTTTTAAGTTATTTTTTATTATTAACGGCAGTAAAAAGAGCTATGGAAAGTGGCTCGTTACCTAGCTATATTGGTTTATGGCCAGTGCATGTTATGGCGTTGTTATTAGGCGCAAGCTTATTAATTAAAGGACGAAGTTTTGGTTTGAAATTAAAAGCTAAACTACCGCAATTTCCTCGTAAAGGAGTTGCTTAAGTATGAAAATTTTAGATCTTTATATAGGTCGAATTATCGCGTCCACCACCTTTTTAACATTAGCGGTATTTGTTAGTTTAAGTGGCATTATTAAATTTGTTGAAGAAATGAAAGCAGTTGGTCGGGGAAGTTATGACCTCTCTCATGCCGCTCTATATGTGTTGTATTTTATCCCGCGTGATGTCGAAATGTTTTTTCCTATGGCGGCCTTAATTGGGGGGTTAATTGGTATTGGCATGTTGGCAAGCAATTCAGAACTTGTAGTGATGCAAGCCTCGGGACTTTCTCGATTAGATATAATTAAATCGGTGATGAAGTCAGCGTCAATATTAATTGTTATCAGTATGCTCATTGGTGAGTGGGCGGCTCCAATAGGAGAGTCATCTGCAAGACAAGTAAAAGCACAAGCTATTTCAGGTGGCAGTTTAATTTCAGCTTCTGGTGGTACTTGGGCAAAAGATGGTGATTTTTTTGTTCATATAAATGAAGTTGAAGATACAGGTTCATTAAAAGGGGTGAAAATATATCGCTTTAATAATGCGCTTAAATTAACTAGTTGGCTCTCGGCTGAAAGTGCGACCTATCAAAAAGATGCGTGGTTATTGTCTGAAGTTGTCGATACACAAATTGATAACGGTGAAATTAAAAGTGAAAATTTACACATTAAAAGCTGGGAATCATCACTAACGCCAGATAAGTTAGGTGTGGTTACCGTAAAACCTGAATCATTATCGGTGAGAGATTTACTCGAATACTTAGATTACTTAAAAGAAAATGATCAAGACCCGAGCCGTTATCAATTAGCTTTTTGGCGAAAGGTGGTACAACCTATTACCGTCGCAGTAATGATTTTGGTGGCATTATCATTTATTTTTGGCCCACTACGTTCAGTGTCAATGGGCGCTCGTATTATGATGGGCGTCGCAACAGGAATATTGTTTTTTATAACCAACCAAGTGTTGGGGTCATTAAGTTTGGTGTATCAACTTCCTGCAATATTTGGCGCTTTAATGCCAAGTGTTATTTTTACTAGTTTGGCGTTATTTTTCATAAAAAGAAAAACACAATAACTTAAAAAAAATTAGCAATAAAATAGAGCGCTATAAACGCCCTCTATTTGCTTCTAGCGAAAGTACCACCACTTCTGTTCCGGTCAATTTATCTTGTAAGCTCTGTTTGTTTTTCCAATCGATTAAAAGCCATAAATTCCCTAAACCAAGCAGTGTAGGAATTAAGCGTTTAGCACCGGTTGTTTTACTGATCAAAGTACCATCTTGATTTTGCACGCGTAATCGCCATGCTTTCATCCCTAAGGTTTGACCACTTTTGGCCCAAAAGAAAATAAAGAAATAGCTCACCCATGCGATGCTCCACGCATAGATTAAACTGCTATACAGCAAAGAAGACTGCTGAGCTTCTATTAAGTGCTGGTGACCGTTCATATCGACTAAACCAAAATAGGCAAAAACAGCAAAAATAAGAAAACCGACCGCGCCTGCAACCATATAAATAGCAATAGAAAGTAAAACGTCATATACCCATGAAGCTAAGCGGCGTATAAAGCCTGCGCGAGGAAAACTGGAAAAGTCGAAAGATGACATATATTGTGCTCAAGAAAATTTTCAGTATATTAGCAGACTCAATAATCAGATTAATAGCCAAAAATTTTTATAATGCTAGAATTAAGGGTAAGTAAGGCGCTTATTACTAGGATGCTTCATGAGTTTAGGTTACAGCATTCATGGAACGTGTCAGATAGTCTGTGAAAATGACATCATTAAAATTGACGCGAAAGGTCCATGGAATTTCGAATATTTTGATTACTTGCATAAAGAGCTAATTAGTTACTCAAGCCAAGTAAACTTAAATAATTATTGTGTTTTGCTGAATTTATCAGGCGAAGCAATCGTTGTGGATGGTGCCATTGAAAAACATCTTTTTTTTGTAAAAAAGTCAACGGTTAAAGCTATTGGAATAAATTTAAGTGATTGTTCCACAATAAATATAACAAAAAAGATATTTCAAAGAGGTTATGGTACTGCTCAAATAAAGCATGAGTTTTTTCAGACAGAACAAGATGCTATTAATTGGCTAAAGATAGAATTATCTCAATAGCTATTAAATTTATTAAACAAAAAAGCGCCTTATAGCGCTTTTTTAAATTCTACTTATTTATTTTTGTATTTTATAAAACGAAGCATACAATACCGGGACTACGGCTAAGGTTAAAATAGTACCAATCGCTAAACCAAAGGCAATAGAGTTCGCCATGCCATAAAATAGTGGGTCTTTATTTAAAATCAGCGGTAATAAACCCATTACGGTTGTTATTGTCGTCATGGCGATTGGGCGTAACCGCGTTAAACATGCATCTACTAACGCTTGGTATTCGTTTTTTCCACTTTTAATTTCAATCTTTATACGATCAATTAATACAATGGCGTTGTTAATAATAATGCCCGCTAAACTATATAATCCTAGTGTAACCATAAAGCCGAAGGGCGCTTGCATCACTAATAAACCAATCACTGCGCCAATAAATGATAGTGGCATAGTTAACGTAATAATCGCTGCCTTTCTAAATGAATTAAATTGCGCAACCAACAATATTAGAATAAACCCTATTACCATTGGCATGCTGGCACTTAAGGCTTTTTGTGCAGCTTTAGACTCTTTAATTGCCCCGCCATAAGTGATGTGATGATTGATCGGTAAATCAGCAGCCAGTGCCTGAATTTTTTCGTCAATAATTAACTGTAAATCTTCAGCAGCCATTTTATTATTTCGTGCTTCAATGCTGATGGTTCTGAACATATCTTCATGATGAATAACTGAAAATTGATTTACTGGTGCAAAAGTTGCCACTTGAAATAATGGCACTGCTTTTCCTGTTTTTTCAGAATAAACATTTAGGGTTCGTAACCTATCTAAATTATGACGTTCGGTTTCTTGCGCTCTTAGAATGATTGGGATTATTTCATCACCCTCTCTAAACTCAGTTATTTGCGCGCCAGAAAAATAGGTTTGTAGTGCGTCAGCTATTTCTGTTGATGTTAAGCCTGCTCTTTTCGCGCGATGTTGATCAACTTGTACGTCAATTTTAACAATTAAGTTTTCCCAATCACTTCGAATATTTATTGTGTCAGGTACTTCATGAAGTAAATCCATAATTTGTTGAGCTTTTTTATAAATTACATTTTTGTCTGGGCCTTTTACTTGAATTTTAATGGTTTTAGCATCGGAAGGACCCAAGAACATTTTTTTCACTCTTGCTGATATGTTTGGAAAAGTAGCTTCAAGTTGCGTGTCTAATTCCAATACCCTTTTGGTAACGTCGGTGCCCTCAACAACATTAAGCACGATAAAACCTTTATTTTTTGCTGGATCTTCTGGGTTGAGTGATAAAACAAATCGTGGGCCATTAAAGCCTACATAGCCGGAATAGTTTTCGATAAAAGCAAATTTTTCTTTATTATCTAGCCATTTGAAAATGTCTTGCATCTGACGGTTAGTTTCGCGCGATGAAGTACCATTTGGTAAATCGATATACATTAAAATTTGCGTTCGGTCTGACTCGGGGAAAAATTGTTTTGCGACAAATTTCATTGCAAAAATCGAACTAAAGAAAGTGATTAAAATTATACTCATAAACAGGATTTTATGTTTTAAAACCCAATGTAAAAAACTCTCATAGCCAGTATACATTTTATCTAAAATTGATGCTTTCTCGGCTTGATTTGTTGAGGGTTGGATGAAGTAGTAGCAGAGTATCGGGGTGACACACAAAGCCAGGATCCAACTGGTCATTAATGTAATTAATATGACCAATGAAATAGAGCGGGTAAATTCACCGGCTACATGTTCTGCAAGCATCAGCGGTAAAAAGAATAAAATAGTGGTAATAGAAGAACTTAACAAAGGAATGGCGAGTTCTTTACAGCCTTGTAACATAGCATCATAACGGCTGATACCATCTTCAATTCTTCGTTTAAAATCTTCTGCTATTACAATACCGTTATCTACTAATAAACCTAACGAAATGATTAGAGTTGCTAGGCTCATACGCTCTAATTTCATATCAAAAAATAGCATAATTGATAATGTTGCTAGCATTACAAACGGTACAATTGCGCCAACAATTAACCCTGTTCTAACACCTAAAAATAACACCACAACCACTAAAACAATGGCTAACGTTTGCAAAACATTGATAGAAACACCTTGCACTGTTTTTTCAACTTGATCTGCTTGATACGTTGCAATATCCAGTTGATAGCCAATAGGTAAACTATTAGTGATTTCTTCAAATTTAGATTTAACGCGCGGGGCATATTTTAAAATGTTGTATTGAGGCAACATAGAAATAGCAAAGAAAATCGCAGGTTTCCCATTGAAATAAGCGATTTTATTAGGTGGATCAATATAATCACGTTTAATAGTTACTACGTCTTTTAAGGCGATAAAATCTTCTGTGTTGGGAATGTTGATATAAGTATTAGCAATATCAGCAACATTATTAAAATTCCCTGAAGGTTCAACAATAAAGCTTTTTGCTCCGGTGTCTATTTCACCCCCTGAACGGATTATATTTTGATTTTGTAATTCATTAATTAATGCCCGGGGAGAAATTCCCAATTGAGATAAAGTTGCGTTTGAAGCTTCAAGAAAAATACGTTCTTCTAAATGACCTAAAATTTCAATTTTTTTAGTCCCTTCAACAGCATAAAGCGTATCGCGTATATGTTGAGCAATATCGTACATTGCACTCATATCAAAACCGTCGGCTGTCAGCGCCAGAGTTACTACTGATACATCACCAAATTCAGTGTTTACAAAGGGGGGACTAGTACCTGAAGGCATATTGTTATGTGCCGCACTTGCTTTGTTTCGGACATTTTGCCAAATATCATCCAGATTAAAATATCTGTCATGAATTTTTACATGGATGGTTGAACTTCCAGTGGTTGAAAGCGACTTTATTTCTTTCACTTCAGGTATTTTTCGTACTTCTTCTTCTAGTTTTTTTGTGATTAACTGTTCGACACGTTCAGGTGCCATACCCGGAAAAGAAGTCGCGATTACTGCTTCACGTATGGTTATGGTTGGGTCTTCTTGTGCGGGTAATGTAAAATACGCAAACACGCCGTTAATGAGTAACAACGCAACAATTAAAAAGACAGTTTTTTTATACTGAAAGGCGATCTGAGTAATGTTCATTGAACTAATTATCCTTAATTAAAACGCTGAGTTTTATTATCAAGTAACGTTACTTTTTGGCCTTCACGTAAAAATGCGACACCTGCGGTAGCAATGATTTCTCCACTTTTTAAACCCGAGGAAAGAAAAGCGATATTGTTGAGTATGTTCTCGGTTTGAACTTGTCGTTGGTTCACCACTTGATTTTTAGGGTCATAAACAAAGACATAATTTTTCTGATTTATACCGGCTTTTAATGCAGTAAAAGGCACACTAATAGTTATGCCTTGATAACCTGTTTTTCCTACACCTTCAAAGGTAAAATCAACTTCTGCTGTCATTCCTGCGCGTAATAATGAGTTATCTTCTTGCAACACGACTGTGACAGGAAAAGCATTAGCGGTTTCTGCTCTTGTACCTATTTCAGTTATACGACCCATCATTGTAGTTTGAGTCAACACAGGAAACCTGACAGGTAGAATGGTGTTTTGGCGTAATTCTCTTATTAACGTTTCAGGTACCATTACATTGACTTCTAAACCGTGTGTTCCTTCAATTTGAAATGCAGCTTGCCCAGCAGCAATTTGTTGAGAAGGTTCAATTAAACGTTTAGTTATAATGCCTTGATAAGGGGCTATTAATGTACTGTCTTGTAGATTTTTTTGCACGATATCTAATTGAGCTTGACTAACGCCAACAGCACTTTTGCTTGACTCGTAATTTGCTTTTGCATTGTCGAACCCTGACTGTGATACCAAACCTTGTTCGATTAATTGGCTATATCGAGTAAAACTGTTTTTAGCTTCGATCATAGCTGAATTTGCTTTGTCTAATTGTGCTTGGGCAGATTTCAACGATAATTCGAAACTACGATGATTGAGTTGGGCTAATATTTGGCCTTTTTCGACGGGATCACCCAAATTAACGTCAACCGTTTCAATTTTTCCCATTACTTCAAAGCTTAAACTAGTCGCTTCTACCGGCGCTACAATACCTGAAAGGGTGCGTAATTGTTGTAAACTTGATTCCGTTACTTTAGTCCAAGCGATTGGTCTAACAGCTTTTTCCGTCGTAGCGGCTTGTTCACTACAGCTAAATAAAAAGGCGGTAATAAATGTTATTAATAAAATACGCATATTGATCCCAGTGATAAAACCCACCTTTAGTTAAGGTGATTAATGATAAAAAGTAAATTGGTACTGTGCAGTACCGTATATTTTGGTACTATGCAGTACCGAAGTCAACAACTTATTAGAAAAGAGTCATTAGAAAATGATTAGTTGTGAAAAAACTGAAATAAGCCAACTTAGCTCTCGTGGTCAGTTAATATTAAATACGGCCAAAAAATTATTTTTAAAACATGGCTTTGATAAGACTTCATTGGAAATGATTATTACTGAATCAGGTGGTTCGCGTCGCTCTATTTACAATGAATTTGGCAACAAACAAGGCTTGCTTTTGGCTGTGCTTCATCAGCAGGTTTCATTGCAAACAGACACCATAGCATCAATTAAAACCACTAAATTAGCTCACCAAGAAGCTTTAAAGGAGATATGTTTTCGCTTCGTCAAAGGAATGGTGTCGGACACATTAGTCTCACTTTTTAGATTAGTGATTCAAGTTGTGCCTAAGTTACCAGAGGTTGGTAGACTTATTTATGAAAAAGGTCCATTAAAAGGCATGCAGCCACTGACAGAATATTTAATGCAATTAAATGATCAAGGAATACTGGCAATTGATGATCCTTTTTATGCTACACAAATGTTAATCGAGATGGTAAAAGGGCGCTTGCATTTGAAAGTAATATTATTGCCTAATGATAAAATATCAGATGAAGAAATACATCAACATGTCGACACGGCAGTTGATTTATTTCTTAAAGCGTATCAGGTTGAAAAGTAATTCACTAAATAAGTGAATAAATAATCAGCAAATAGCCGATGTACTAAGAAAAACTATTGCACAAGCAAAGATATCTCGTATAATGCCTGCCACTTCAAGCAGCTTTGTTTGTAGTAACTGTGTCGCCGGTGTGGTGAAATTGGTATACACGACGGATTCAAAATCCGTTGTCGCAAGACGTGGCGGTTCGAGTCCGCCCACCGGTACCATTCTCTTTTATAGAGAAATTAAACCAGCTATTAAGCTGGTTTTTTTGTACCTAATTTTCACTACTTTATTCTACCTCTGTTACCACGCTGTTCATTTTTTTCCATTTTTAACAAAAGCTCTTTTTCGATATCAATATTTTGCCAGTGTGCAAGATCTAAAACTCTAAGAACGATATCAGCTAATTCTTCGCCAAAATGTTCGCTGGGTGTTTCTTGACGGCATTCATTAATCGCTTCACCTACTTCTGAAGCTATTAATGCTAAAGCTTCAAGGGGCGTTTTATTATGCCAGCCCATCTTTTCTACCCATAAATAATTCTTTTCTGCGAGTTCGTTTATCTTCATAGTACTGTGCTTTATTGAGGTAATTATTAGATTGTAAACTAGCCAAATAAAATATGTAAGCGAGCGCTTATATAAGCTTTATGATGTATAAATTGTGATGACATCATGAATCATCGGGTATAAAGAACATAATAATACTGTCGCCATGATGCGATTAAATCGTTTTACGTAAACTTCATGCGTTAATATATTCTGTAACCATTTTCCGACCAATAGCCAAGCGAATGAACACGGCAAACCAAAGACAAAATAAAAACCTGAGATAATAAGCACTTGTTCGATAACATTGGAGTTGGATGATGAAAATGCCACTATCGCGCTAACACACATCACCCAAGCTTTAGGGTTAACCCATTGAAAAGCAGCGGCTTGTAAAAAACTAAAAGGTTTTTTATCGCTGTTTATTTCGTTGCTCACTGGCATAGTGGCAATTTTAAAGGCTAAGTAAATCAAATAAAATATTCCTATAATTTGTATTAATTGATGTAAAAAAGGCCATTGTTGAAATAACGTCATAATGCCTAAACCAACGCAAATAATCATGAATAAAAAGCCGGTATTAACGCCAAAAACATGAGGTAGACTGTTGCGTACTCCATGATTTACTCCGGAAGTTAGAATCATAATGTTATTCGGGCCGGGTGTTCCAGAAGTCGATAATATAAATAAGATAAGTGCGATAAACTCCATGTGCTTTCCTTGTTCGTTGGTATGTGCACAGTCTATTGGTGTTTATTTTTTTAAAACATACTCAGAAATTAAGAAATAAAAGCTATACAGTTTGAAGGGTAAATTTTTAAAAGGTTATTTTTATGGGGCTATTTAAAAGGGGTAAAATGATAAAGGTAATAAATATAACGTCTTTAAAAATATTTATTTAAAGACGTTATATTGAGTACTTAAATTCGACTAAATATTAGTGGCAATATGTTGGTGAAACCTTACTTTTAACTCTTCTTTATCATTGATATATTCGAGCTTTTCAGCCATTGAACGTAATGCACTTTCAACTTGCGATAAAAATTTACCGTGACCGTGATTAGTGATGTTTTTATTCGAAGCAATAAAAATTAGTTGTGCAGAATCTACTAATTTATCAGCAGACCATTTACACGTGTAACCACCAGAAGTGTTTTCTGGGTTGTATCCTAGTTTTTGTAATTCGCCATTAGTGACAACAATTTCGTCTTCACTGGTTCTAACAAAAGGAACTAAACCGTTTGCGATCACAGCACCATTATTTAAACTATGTTGCTTGGCCGCATGAATAACAGCGTCAGCAATAAAATTATACAACGCGTTATAAGGTTCTGAGGACGTTTCATCTATTTCTACCAACTGCTTAATTCGTTTGCTAATAGGCAGTTCAACGGTAACATAACTCAAGCTGTCAGAATTTGGTGCAACTTCTACATTTGACGCTTTATATCTAACAGCAATTGGTCTTAATTTATGTGTTTGCGAGCCTGAAATACCTTTTTCTTTAGCAAATAAATCATAAGTAAGATGTTGGTGATCACATAATCTAACGCTGCCTTTTGCTAAACCTGTTTGTTCGATAAATAAGGCGATAGCTTTGTTTACTTTTTCATAAAGCGCTGGAGCGTCAGCACGAATATCGTCACTATTCGTTAAGAACACTAAATTAATTTTTCGTGCTTTTTTACTACCATCAAAATGCGCGTTTTGGCTAAAGTGATATTGCGGATTATAAAGAAAAACCATTTGTTGCTCTGTTTGCGCAGTCAGTTTTTCCGGTGAATAACGAACGCGAGTAAATTTGTCATTTCCGACAAAATGACAACTTTCAATATCTAGGTCATGACAAATTTTGAAGAACATTTCAGACAATTTTTGGTAAAAACCTTGATAAGGCTTTTCTGCACTTTCATCAATTTTACCGGAGATTTTCTTAATTAACTCATCCGTGAGAGTAAATTTTGCCAATAAATATTGGTTTTCTCGCACTGAAGCGGGAATGTAAACTTTATGTTGAGAACTTCTGATACGTGAGATTGACATTATTCTTCCTGTTGGTTTAAATAAATTTTAACCGTTCAATTCTATGCTATTTACGTTTAAGGAGAAGTGATATTAATCAATATAATATTCGTTTAAAGAC